>PMOM01000166.1:0-363 GCA_003161535.1 Caulobacteraceae bacterium
CGCGCGATGGCGTCCACGGCTCCGGCCGCCTCGGCCAGGAGCTGGAGATTCATCCGGGTCGGGAAGATCACCTTGCGCTCGCCAAGCTCGGCCAGCCGCAACGCCTCGGCCGGCGTGATCCATTCGGCGTCCACCGTCTCCCAGCCATCGCACAACGCCAACTGATCGGGCGGCGCGGCGGCCACGTAGAACCAGGTGTCGAACCGCTTGGGCATCACCGGCGGGGTGATCCAGCGGGCGAACACGGCCAGGGCGGCAAGGTCGAGGCGCAGATCAAGCTCGGCGACCAGGCTCAGGAACGATCGCCGATCGGCGGCCACTTCGTCGCGCGCCGCGGCGGCCCGCTCGTCGCCGGCGAACGGC
>PMOM01000166.1:371-5165 GCA_003161535.1 Caulobacteraceae bacterium
GAGGCGAAGTCGATCTGATGATGACGCTTGACCATCAGCACTTCGAAAGCCGGTTCATCGCGCACCAGCAGGATGGTGGCGGCCGGCAGTATGGGAACGTCGCGCGCTGGGTCGGTCATGGCTGAGGCAAACTGCGCGGATGCCCGTTCCTGGGCAAGCGGCGATGTTCAAATCCCATCAAATGCCGAACCGTCCCGGATTGAAGAGCGGGTCGGCGGACCCACCAAGCATGCCGCCAACCAGCCCCTGGGCGACCAGCGGCGCCATGAGCCAGCCGTTTCGCCGCGCGCCCACGGCGAGCCAGACTCCGTCCCGCCGGCTGGGACCGGCCAGCGGAAGACCATCAGGGGTCGCGGCGCGCACCCCGCTGGCCGCGACCATCAGGGCGTCGGCCATGCCGGCCAGCACCCCAGCGGCCATCTTTCGCAATGACGACACCGCCGCGGGATCGATGGCGGCGTCGTCTTCGCCCACTTCCATGGTCGCCCCGATCAAGGCGCCGCCCGCCGCCGGACAGATGTAGCCCCCCTTCACCCGCACGACCGGCCCGGCCAGATCAACCCCGGTTGCGCGCAGGATATGCCCCTTGATCGGCGTCAGCACCCCAAGTTCGGGCGCCGCGGCGATCAGCGAGCGCGACGGGCCGGTGGCGATGGCCATCGCATCAACGACCACGATCTCGCCGTTGCTCAAGCGCGCGCGGCCGGCGTCGAAGCTGGACACCGCCGCGGCGATCATGCGGACGCCCTCGCCCTGAGCCGCGGCCCGCAACGCCGCCAGGGCGTCGGCGGCGTCCACCCGCCAATCCTCCAGCGTCGACAACCCGCCCAGTCCACATGTCAGCCAAGGCGACCGGCCCCGTGCCTGGCCCGGGCTCAGGCGAGCGGCCGCCACGCCAAGATCTCTCATCCGTCCTTCCCAGGCATCGAGTTCCTCGGGCGATCCCACCGCCATGGCCCCCGAACGGTCCAGGGTCACGCCGATCGAACGGGCGAACTGTGGCCAAAGATCGCGCGCCCGCCGTAGCAAATCCAGATCGGGCGCCTGGGGATCGAAAAGGCTCTCGAACGCCGGAGCCAACATGCCCGCCGCGGCGCCCGAGGCGTTGGCGCCCAAAGAACCCGGATCGGCCAGGGTCACCCGCGCGCCGGCCCGAGCCAGCATCACCGCAAGACAGGAGCCAAGCGCGCCGGCCCCCGCCACCAGAATGCGAACCGGCCGCAATCCCTGGCCCGCCCCTTAAGCCATCTGGTAGCGGATCGGCAGGCGCTTGGGGCCACCCACGAAGGCCGCTTCGGCGCGGATCGCCTGGCCGGCGAACTCCAGGGACTTCAGCCTGGGCATCAGTTCCTCGAACAAGATGCGCATCTCCATCTTGGCCAGATGCTGTCCCAGGCACAGATGGGCGCCGTAGCCGAACGCCAGGTGACGGTTGGGGCTTCGCCGCGGATTGAACACGTCGGGTTCGTCGAACACCTCCTCGTCGCGGTTGCCGGAGGGATAGCAAAGCATCAGCCAATCGCCCTGGGAGATCGTCCGTCCACGGAGCTCCGTGTCCGCCGTGGCCGAGCGCATGAAATGCTTCACCGGCGTGATCCAGCGTATGGCTTCGTCCACCAGGCCCGGAATCAGCGACGGATCGGCCTTGACGGCCTCGAACGCCTCGGGGAACTGGCACATGCCCCACACCGCGCCGGCGGTGGACGAGGAGGTGGTGTCGTGGCCGGCCGTGGCCACGATGACGTAGTAGCTCATCGCCTCGAAATCGTTGATCGGCGCGTCGTTGACCTCGCCGTTGGCGATCACGCTGGCCAGGTCGGCGCCGGGATTGGCCTTGCGGGCGTCCGTGATCTGCTTGAAATACATGAAGAAGTCGGCGATCACCGCTTGCAGGTCGCCAATCCCCGAGCCAGATGCGTCGTCAGGTCCGCTCGACCGGTTGAGATCGGGATCGGTCGATTGCAACAGTTCCTGGGTGAGCTTGAGCATGCGCGGCTCGTCGCCCGGCGGCACGCCCAGAATTTCCATGATCACCCGCAAGGGAAAGGTCAGGGCGACGTCTCGAACGAAGTCGCATTGGCCGCCCAGCGAGGCCATCTGGTCCACATGAGCGCGGGCGATCTGGCGGATACGCTCTTCGAGCCCGCGGATGTTCTGCGGCAGGAACCAGGCCTGCGTGAGCCGCCGGTATTTCGGATGATCGGGCGCGTCCATCTGCACCAGCGTGCGCAGCAGGTGGGGGCTGCCGCCGGTGAGCTTGCGCACGGTCTGGTCGCCCTCGATGGAAACCATGGTGGCCGACTGATCGCCCGAGTGAAACAGGTCGTTCTGGCGGCTGACTTCCAGAATGTCGGCATGCTTGGTGACCACCCAAAAGGCGTCACGCCCTCCACCCGCGCCCGGCCCAAGGGATTGTTGGCCCGCAGCCAGCGGAAGGCGTCGTGCACGGTTGAGTCCTCGGCATAGGCCTTGGGGGTGATCACCGCTTCGGCGATGTCGGTGGGAATGTCGACGGTGTCGGTCATGGACATCTTGGTTCTCTCTGGCGGCCGCTCGACAGTCTAGCCGCTTCACGCCGCCGGTTGTAATGGGCGGTGATGGATCTTGCCTACGGACCACAACATCGCGCCTTCGAGGCGCAAGTCGCCGCCTTCCTCGCAGACCATCGCGATCGCTGGCCGCCCGCCATCGGAGCCAGCCGCGAGCAGGTGCTCGCCTGGCAGAGGCTGCTGATTGACAACGGTTACGCCGCGCGCACTATCGCCAAGGCGTACGGCGGCCACGGGGCCAAGCCGGATATCCTCGCCTCGCGCATCATCGCCGAACAGTTCGCCCGCGCCGGCGCGCCGGGAGCCCTGGCCAATCAGGGCATTTCCATGCTCGTCCCCACTCTCCTGGAGATGGGCACGGAGGAACAGAAGCGCCGCTGGGTGGCGCCGACCCTGGCCGGCGAAGTGGTGTGGTGCCAGGGCTATTCGGAGCCTGGCGCCGGTTCGGACCTGGCGTCGCTGCGCACTCACGCCCGCGAGGACGGCGATGACTTCGTGATCAACGGTCAGAAGATCTGGACCTCCACCGCCGCCCAGGCGGACATGATCTTCGCCCTGGTGCGCACCGAGGCGGACGCCGCCAAGCACGCCGGCATCAGCTATCTGATCTTCTCGATGAAGACGCCGGGGATCGAGGTTCGACCCCTCAAAACCATGACCGGCCGCGCCGAGTTCAACGAGGTCTTCTTCACCGATGTGCGCGTGCCCAAAACCCAGGTGGTCGGCGTCCGGGCCGAGGGCTGGCGGGTGGCCAACGCCACCTTGAAACATGAGCGCGGCATGCTTGGCGATCCGGGCGCCGCCGACGCGCGGCTGGCCGCCATCATCCAGCTGATGAGCCAGGAGACCGTGGATGGCGAACGTCTGATCGACAACCCGCTGCTGCGCGACCGGCTCATGCGTCTGCAGGCCCGCGTCATGGCCATGAAGTATCACGGCTTGCGGCTTGTTTCAGCGCATCTTTCTGGCGAATCTCCCGGTCTAGCCGCCCTCGTCGTCAAGCTGCAGGGGTGCGAGCTCAATCATCAACTGGCCGCCCTGGCCATCGACGCCCTGGGCGAGCTTGGCGTCCTTTATGGCGACAGCGCGCGCCTGCGCGCCCACGGCGCCTGGCAGCAGCGCTACATGTTCGATCTGGGCCTGATCATTGGCGGGGGCACCGCCCAGATCCAGAAAAACATCATTGCCGAGCGCGGCCTGGGACTGCCGCGCGAGCCCAAGACCGTGGAGGGCTGAGCGTGGATTTCGCCCTCACAGAAGACCAGCGGCTGATGCAGGAGAGCGTGAACGGCGCTTTGGGTCGGCTCTGCCCCCTGCCCCGTGTGCGCGCCTTCGCGGACGGCGGGGAGGCGGTGGCGCGGGATGTGTGGTCGGCCCTGACCGCGCTTGGCGTTCCAGGCCTGCTCATCGCCGAGGACTACGGCGGCGTGGGCCTGACCGTGCTCGACGCCGCCCTGGTCGCCGAAGCGCTGGGCGCGCATGTGGCGCCGACCCCATTCCTGGGCGCGGCGGTCCTGGCCCCCTTGGCGATCATGGGCGCGGGCTCCGCGGCGCAGAAAAGCGCCTGGCTGCCGAAGCTCGCCGCCGGCGAGGTTCTGGCCGGGGTGGCCATTGGCGAATCCGTCAGTGGCGCGCGCGACGGCGCGGGCGTCAAGGCGAGCGACGGCCGCCTGTCGGGATCGGCCCTCTTCGCCATCGATGCCGCGCAGGCCGACATCCTCATCGTGGCGGACAATGCCGGCGGTCTGCACCTGGTCGAAACCGCCGCGCCTGGCCTGGTCGCCGCCGACCTTCCCACCATCGACCTCACCCGACGGCTCAGCGAGCTCACCTTCGAGGGCACGCCCGCCGAACCGCTGGCGTCTGGCGACGCCGCCGCCACGCTTGACACCCTGCAAAACGCCGGCTGGACGATGCTCGCCGCCGACATGCTGGGCGCCAGCGGCGCCATGCTCGACAAGGCGGTGACCTACGCCAAGGAGCGCCGGCAGTTCGGCCGCCTGATTGGTTCGTTCCAGGCCGTCAAGCACCTGTGCGCGGAGATGGCCGCCGAGCTGGAGCCCTGCCGCGCCCTGGTCTGGTACGCCGCCCATGCCGCCGGCGCCGCGCCCGCCGAGGCCTCCCTCACAGCTGCGCACGCCAAGGCGCATCTTTCCGAGGTCAGTCGCTTCGTCGCCCGCGCGGCCACCGAAGTCCATGGCGGCATCGGCTTCACCGATCTCCTGGGCCTGCACTACTGGTTCAA
>PMOM01000246.1 GCA_003161535.1 Caulobacteraceae bacterium
GAAGCCGGCTCCGACTCGTGGAAAGCCTATATGCGCCGGGCGACCAACACGGTGAACTACGGAAGCAGCCTGCCGCTGGCCCAAGGGGTGCGGTTCGAAATCTAGGGGCTGGCCAGGCGCAGATATGTCCGGCGGCGGGAACCGGCGCGAAGCGGGTCCGTTTGGATGGGTGCTCCTTAACCCCAAACGAGGCCACCATGAGTCAGAACCGCATCGCGGGCGCCGCCAAGAAAGCGACCGGCGCCGTGAAGAAAGCCGCCGGCAAGGCGACCGGCAACAAGAAACTGCAAGCCAAGGGCGCCGCCCAAAAGGCCGCCGGGACCATCCAGAACAAGGTCGGCAAGGCGCAGGACAAGATGGGCAGCGCCCTGCGGCGCTAACCGCTTCGACGCCTGGCGGCGAGCGTCGCCAGGCGGAGGACCAAGACCCCACTATTTGAGTGAAGAGGCGGCCGGCGGTCGCCCCTTTGCCAATTGGCTTGTATAGCGGCGCGGGCAAGGACGGCGCCTTGTCGTTCCGCTCGATGAGACCCGATGCCCGCCAACCCCTCACACCGACTCTGCATCGCTCCGATGATGGACTGGACGGACCGCCATTGCCGGGCGCTCCATCGCACCCTCACGGCGCGGGCGCGGCTCTATACAGAAATGCTCACCGTCGGCGCCGTGCTGCACGGCGATCGTGGACGGCTGCTGGCCTTCGATCCGATCGAGCACCCGGTGGCCTTGCAGCTTGGCGGGTCGGATCCGGGCGAGCTGGCTGCGGCGGCGAGGATCGGCGAAGACCTCGGCTTCGATGAGATCAATCTCAACGTCGGCTGCCCGTCGGACCGGGTGCAGAGCGGCCGCTTCGGCGCCTGCCTGATGCGCGAGCCCTTGCTGGTGGCGGAATGCGTGGCGGCCATGCGCGCGGCGGTGGCCATCGCGGTCACCGTCAAGTGCCGGCTGGGCGTGGACGACCAGGATCCCGAGCAGAGCCTGTTTTGCCTGGCGGACGGTTGCGCGCAAGCGGGGGCGGCGGCGGTCATCGTCCACGCCCGCAAGGCCTGGCTCAAGGGCCTCTCGCCAAAGGACAACCGCGAGATTCCGCCGCTCGATTACGATCTGGTCTATCGGCTCAAGCGTGAGCGTCCCGGGCTTGCCGTCGTGCTAAACGGGGCGGTGGCGTCGCTGGACGAAGCGCGGACGCATCTGGACCGCGTGGACGGCGTCATGCTCGGGCGGGCGGCCTATCACGACCCGGCCACGCTGGGCGATGTCGACCGGCGATTGTTCGGCGCGCCGACCAGGGCGGTGACCTCGATGGAGGCGGTGGAGCGCTACCTGCCTTATGTGCGCGAGCAACTGGCCCGGGGAACGCGCCTGGCCGCCATGACCCGGCACATGCTGGGACTGTTTGCCGGCCGCCCCGGCGCGCGCGCCTGGCGGCGGACCTTGACGGTGGAGAGCCGCGGTTCAAACGCCGGCGCGGCGGTGATTGAACGGGCCCTTGACGCCGTTCGTGTCGCGGCGGAACGCCCGCCAGTCCTTGAACTCGCCTAGCGGCCGGCGAACAGCGCCAGCTTTTCGGGACGGATGCGAGGCCGCCGCGAAGGAAGACCCGCCATGATCGTGGCGCGGGCGTCATCGTCCAGGCTCGACCAGCCGGCGACCTCCGACAAGGTGCGATAGCAGCCCATGCAAAGACCGCTCTGGCCGTCGACGATGCAGAGCTTGACGCAGGGCGTGGCGATGGGGTGGGCCGGATCGCTCATTGCAAGACCCCATGCGGCGCCGGCCGCGCCGGCGCAAGCCGCCGGGCGATGGAGCGGTCGCCCCTGGCCATCGGGGATTTATTGTCGGAAATTAGGCTGAACATTGATTAGATTAAGTCCTATACATGTTACCAATTGGTCATAATAAAACATTTACTCGAATTAACTTGAGCACGCCTTAGGATCGCAAGCATAGTCCGGCTCGTCCCACCTCAAGGAGAAATGGACCATGTCAATGCTCAAAGCTATCCTCGTCGCCACGTCGATCGCCACGGCGTCCACCGCCCTGGCTGCCCCCGTCAATATGAGCGACGCGCAATATGTCGCCGCCGCCCGCTGCGGCGGCTTGATCGCCTCGCCCGCCCTCGGCAAGGGCGACAGCGCCGCCATCGATGCGATGCTCAGCTCCCAGGGTCGCTCGCGCTCGCCGGCCATCGCCGACCGCGCCGACGAGGCCAGGAGTGACGCCATGCGCCAGGCCGGCCATTCCGGCGTTCAGGGCCGGGCCGCGCTCATCGCCGAACGCGACGGCGTCTGCCAAGCCTGGAATCACGCGGGCGGCGCGCAATCGGCTTCGGTCGCCGTTCAGAGCGGAGTCGCCAACTAGAGTCGTCGGGCCGCCCCCGCCCGGCGGCGCTGGCTGGTGGTGGATCAGGGCTCCAGCTCGAAGTCCACCACCAGCGGCAAGTGATCCGACGCGAGCCGCGCCAGGGGACCGGCGGCCACGCGCATGGCGGTGACGCGCACGCCGGGGCTGACGAATACATGGTCGATCCGCAACACCGGCATGGCGGAGGGAAAGGTGGCGATCCTCTGCCTCCAGCGCCGCCGGGCGCCGTGCGCGTCTCTTAAGGTCGACGCCAAGGTCCGATAGACCACCGACCGGGAGGTGGCGTTGAAGTCGCCGATCAGCATCAGGGGATCGCGGCGCAAGGCGCTCTTGAGCCACGCGGCCCCAACGAGGCTGGCCGCCTGCAGCTGTTGCTCGGCCGGCACCAGCCCCAGGTGTGTATTGAGAACCTGAATTTCCCTGCCGCCGCCGACATCGATGGCCACCCACAGCGCGCCGCGAGGCTCCAATTGCGGAATCGGGGCGTAGCCGGGCAGGGCGGCGGCCTTTATCAGACGCTCGGGCAACGCGGTGAGGATGGCGTCGCCGTAGAGCTCTTCCTCGACCTTCAGGGCGGCGTTGAAGCGCGAGGCCATGCCCAGCCGCTGGGCGAGCCGGTGGGCCTGATCGACCCGGCCGGTGCGCGCGCGGCCGACATCGACCTCCTGCAACACGACGATATCGGGGGCCTCGGCGGCGATCACGGCGGCTACCCGACCCACATCCAGGCGCCGGTCGGTCCCCACGCAGCGGTGCACATTGTAGGTCAGGATGCGCGTCATGGCCTCTTCTTAAAAGTCCGCCCGCGCCAGTCCAACGCATGAGCCGGGCCGGCGGGCCCCAGGTGAGCCTCGCTCAATGGCGCCTTGGCAAGCGGGACGCGGGACCCTTAATGTCATGGCTCATAAGCTAAGCCCTCGCGCGCTTTAGAAAGGCAAAACGCCATGGATCTCGATTTTTCGCCCGAAGATGTCGCCTTCCGGGACGAGGTTCGCGCCTTCATCGCCGAGGCCTATCCCAAGGTGCTGCGCGGCAAACAGCAGGACAGCGAGGGCCTGACCAAGGACGACTACTTCTCCTGGCACCGCATCCTGGCCAAGAAGGGCTGGTCGGCGCCGTCGTGGCCCAAGGAGTGGGGCGGCACGGGATGGACGCCCACCCAGAAATACATCTGGTCGGAGGAGCAGGCCAAGGCGGACACCATTCCGGTGCTGCCCTTCGGCGTCGCCATGCTCGCGCCGGTGATCTACACCTTCGGGACCGAGGAACAGAAGGCCCGCTTCCTGCCCGGCATCCGGGACGGGAAGGTGTGGTGGTGCCAGGGCTATTCGGAGCCGGGCGCCGGCTCGGATCTGGCCTCCCTGACCACCCGCGCCGAGCGCATCAAGGGCGACGACGGCAAGGAATACTATCTGGTCAATGGCCAGAAGACCTGGACCACTCTGGCCCAGTACGCCGACTGGGGATTCTTCCTTGTGCGCACCGACCCCAATGTGAAACCGCAGGCCGGGATCAGCTTCCTGCTCATCGACATGAAGTCTCCCGGTGTCACGGTAGCGCCGATCATCACCCTCGAGGGGGGCCATGAGGTCAACGACGTCTTCCTGGAAAACGTCAAGGTTCCGATCGAAAACCGCATCTTCCACGAGAACCAGGGCTGGACCTGCGCCAAGGCCCTGCTTATGCACGAACGCTCCGGCATCGCCGGGGTGGCGCGCTCCAAACGAGGTCTTGAGCGGTTGCGGGCGATGTCGCTTAGCGAGCCTGGCGACGACGCCGGCCCGCTGCTCGCCGACCCCTTCTTCAAGCGCAAGGTGGCCGATCTCGAGATCGATCTGACAGCGCTGGAGTTCACCGAGCTTCGCACCCTGGCTGGGGAAAGTTCCGGCAAGGGACCGGGCCCTGAATCCTCGATCCTGAAGATCAAGGGCACCGAAATCCAGCAGCGGCTCACCGAGCTTACGCTTGAAGCGGCCGGCCATTATGGCGCGCCCTACCTGCGTGGTCTGCCGCACAACATCGGCGCCATCGGCCCCGATGACGCGCGCGACGTCGCCGGCCGGTACTTCAATACGCGCAAGACCTCGATCTTCGGCGGCTCCAACGAGATCCAGCGAAACATCATCGCCAAGCTGGTGCTGGGCCTGTAGCCGCGCCACGCTCTTCAGGATTCATCCGCCCGCGCGCAGAAAGACGCTTTGCCGAATGGACTTCAGCTTCACCGACGAGCAATCGATGCTGCGCGACACGGTCGCCAGCTATCTGGCCGATCACTACGGCTTTGATGCGCGCAAGGCGGCGCTCAAATCGGCGGACGGCTGGCGGCCGGCCGTGTGGAAGGCGTTCGCCAACGATCTGGGCATATTGGGCGCGTCGTTCCCCGAGGATCAGGGCGGTCTGGGCGGCGACGCCACCGATGTGATGGTGGTGATGGAAGAGTTCGGCAAAGCCCTGGTCGTCGAGCCTTATCTTGGCACGGTGGTGATCGGCGGCGGGTTTCTCCAGCATGGCGCGCCGGCGGGGGCGGGCGAACTGATCGGCAAGATCATCGCGGGTGACGCGACCATGGCCTTCGCCTGGGCCGAGCCCCAGGCGCGCTACAACTTCGCGGACCTGAAAACCACCGCCCGCAAACAGGGGGCTGGCTGGGTGCTGAACGGCGGCAAGGCGGTGGTCATCGGGGCGCCGTGGGCGAGCCATCTGATCGTCACCGCGCGCACCGGCGGCGCCCAGCGGGACCTGGGAGGCGTGTCGGTCTTCCTGGTCGACAAGAAGGCCAAGGGGGTGAGCGCCCGCGACTATCCCACCGTCGATGGCCGGCGCGCGTCGGAGATCGTCTTTGAGAACGTCTCGCTGGGCGCCGAGGCACTGATCGGCGCGCAGGGCGAGGCTCTGCCGCTGGTGGAGCAAGTCGTTGACGAAGCCATCGCCGCTGTCTGCGCCGAAGCCTGCGGGGTCCTGCGACGGCTGCACGAAGGCACCTTGGCCTACACCAAGGAGCGCAAGCAGTTTGGCGCGCCCATCGCCTCCTTCCAGGTTCTGCAGCACCGCATGGTCGATATGTTCATGCAACTCGAGCAGGCCGTATCGATGACCTTCATGGCCCACATCCGGCTGGGTGAAGCGCCGGGCGAGCGCGCCAAGGCGATCAGCGCCGCCAAGGTGCAGATCGGCCGCGCCTGCCGGTTCGTCGGCCAGAACGCCATCCAGCTGCACGGCGGCATGGGCATGACCGACGAAATGGCCATCGGCCACTACTTCAAGCGCGCGACTATGATCGAGAACGAATTCGGATCGGTGGATCACCACTTGCGCCGCTACGAGGCTGCGAGTTTCGACCAGGCGGCGTGAGGCTCCAGACGCTCCGTCGCCCCGCCGATGTCCCTCCGCGATCTGGCGATCCTGATGGGCGTGTGCTTGGTGTGGGCGGCCAACAGCGTTGTTTCGAAGATCATCATTTCCGGGTTCGGCGCGCCGCCGCTCTTCTACGCCGCGGCGCGTTTCTTGGTGGTGGTGCTGGCGACAGCGCCATGGCTGCTGCCCGCGCCGAGGCCTCTGTGGCGGATGATCGCCGTCGGCCTGCTGATGGGCGGCGGGACCTTCGCCCTGACCTTTGTCGGCCTGCGAACGACGACGCCGTCGGGAGCGGCGGTGGTCAGCCAGCTTGGGGTTCCCATCGCCACGCTGCTGTCGATGACCATGCTGGGCGAGCGCATCGCCTGGCGACGAGGCCTCGGCATCGCCCTGACGCTCGCCGGCGCCCTGATCGTGATGGTCGATCCCAGAGGGCTGGTCCCCAGCATTGGCCTGTTGTTCATCGCCGCCTCGGCCCTCACCGGCGCCCTGGGCGCGGTGATGATGAAGCAGATCCAGGGCGTCAGACCCCTGCAGTTTCAGGCCTGGGTGGGCTTTTCGTCCCTTTCGCCCCTGGCGGCGTTGAGCGCATTCACCGAACACGGCCAGGGCGCCGTGCTGCAACAGGCCCTTTGGCCCTTCGTCGCCGCGGTGTTGTTTTCGGGCCTGGTGGTTTCGGTGGTCGCGCACACGGCCTATTACGGACTGATCGGCCGCTATGAGGTCAACCTGCTCCAGCCCCTCACCCTGGCGACACCCCTGGCGACCATTGTGCTGGGCGTGATGATCACCCACGACGCCTTCGG
>PMOM01000201.1 GCA_003161535.1 Caulobacteraceae bacterium
CCCTCGTCGCGCAGGTCGAGCATGCCCTTGACCTCGACCATCTCGCCCGAGTAGGGCTGTTCCTGCCCACCGCCACCTTGGAGCTCGCCCCCGACGCCACGCTCCCGGCCGCGGCGGCGGTCGCGGCGGCGGCGGCCATGCCATGACGGCCAGCCGGGGCGGCGGCGGTCGCGGCGGCGGCCACGCCATGGTGGCGGGCGGCGGCGGAGGTCGCGGCGGTGGCGGCCACGCCATGGTGGCGGGCGGCGGCGGAGGTCACGGCGGCGGAGGTCACGGCGGCGGAGGCCATGGCGGCGGTGGCCATGGCGGCGGCGGTCACGGCGGGGGCCCGGATCGCCACAAGTAGGACTGGCGGGCGGCGGGCGTCCGGCGCGGTTTGAGTTCTGAGGCGCCGGCGTCGTTCTTGGCGAGCCGCGCGGCGGCCCTCGGACCACGTTCGGGGCGACGGCGCTTGGGCCTATGGGCCGGGACATGCCAAAGAGAGCCCATGCCGTCCCTGCCCCACGCCGATCTCGCCCCCAACACCGCCGCCTATGAGACCTCGCCCCTGGTGAAATCCTCGGGGTTTCGCGAGTACGACGCGCGCTGGCTGCTGGGATCGGAAATCAACCTGCTGGGCGTCGAGGCGGTCGGCCTGGGGTTGGGATGCTATTTCCATGAGCGCGGCCAGCGCCGGGTGGTCGTCGGCCACGACTTTCGCTCCTATTCCCTGTCGGTCAAACAGGCCCTGTCTCTGGGCCTCGTCAGGGCCGGCTGCGAGGTGCTGGACATCGGCCTGGCGCTCTCGCCCACCGCCTATTTCGCCCAATTCGACCTGGCCGCGGCATGCGTCGCCATGGTCACCGCCAGCCACAACGAAAACGGCTGGACCGGGGTGAAAATGGGCGCCGCCCCGCCCCTGACCTTCGGTCCGGACGAGATCGGGGCGGTGAAGAAACTCGTGCTGGCGGGGGGCTCGAAGGCGCGCCCTGGCGGCTCCCTCACTCACATCGAGGGGATGGCCGAGCGCTATATCGCCGACGCCGCCTCCCGCTGCGCCCTGAAGCGCCCGCTCAAGGTGGTCTGCGCCTGCGGCAACGGCACGGCCGGCGCCTTCGCCCCCGACGCCCTGCGCCGCATGGGGGCCGAGGTGATCGAGCTGGACTGTGACCTGGACTGGACCTTTCCGCGCTACAATCCCAATCCGGAAGATGCCATCATGCTGCGCGCCATGGGCGAAGCGGTGCGCGCGCATGGGGCTGATCTGGCCCTTGGCTTCGACGGCGACGGCGATCGCTGCGGGGTGGTCGACGATGAGGGCGAGGAGATCTTCGCCGACAAGATCGGCCTGATGCTGGCCCGCGATCTCGCCCCCCTTCACCCCGGCGCGACCTTCGTGGTCGACGTCAAGTCCACCGGGCTCTTCGCCACCGATCCGGTGCTGGCCGCTCACGGCGCCGCCACCGTCTATTGGAAGACCGGCCACAGCTACATCAAGCGCAAGACCGCCGAGATCGGGGCCCTGGCCGGCTTCGAGAAATCCGGCCACTTCTTTTTCAGCGGCGTGCTGGGGCGCGGCTACGACTGCGGGCTGACGGCGGCCGCGGCGATCCTGACCATGCTCGACCGCAATCCCGGCAAACGGCTCAGCGAGCTGAAGCGCGCCCTGCCGGTGGCCTACACCTCCCTGACCATGAGCCCGCACTGCGCCGATGACGCCAAATACGGCATCGTCGCCGAGGTGGTGAAAGCCTATGAGGACCTGGCGGCCGCCGGCGGCGCCATTCTGGGGCGAAAGATTGCGCAGGTGATCACCGTCAACGGCGTGCGGGTGGCCCTGGAAGATGGCTCCTGGCTGTTGGTGCGGGCCTCTTCCAACAAGCCTGAACTGGTGGTGGTGGTGGAGAGCATGCGGTCGGCCGATGACATGCGCGCCCTCTTCCGCGACGAGGTCAAGCCGAGGCTCGCCGCCTGGCCGGCCATCGGCGCCTACAACCAGGAGATCTAGGCGCCATGCGCGTGGTGATGATCGGAACCGGCTACGTCGGCCTGGTGTCGGGGGTGTGTTTCGCCGACTTCGGCCACCAGGTCACCTGCGTCGACAAGGACGTGGGCAAGATCGCCAGCCTGCGCGCCGGCGTCATGCCCATTTTCGAGCCGGGACTGGAGGCCGTCGCCCAGCGCAATGTCGCCGAGGGACGTCTGGTGTTCACCGCCGACCTGGCCCCGGCCATTTCCCAGGCCGAGGTGGTGCTGATCGCCGTGGGCACCCCGTCGCGCCGCGGCGACGGCCATGCCGATCTGACCTTCGTCCACGCCGCCGCCGCCGAAGTCGCCGCGCTTCTGGAGGGCTTCACCGTGGTGGTCATCAAGTCCACCGTGCCGGTGGGCTCCGGCGACGAGATCGAAGCCATCATCAAGGCCGTGGCCCCGGGCGCCGACGTCGCCGTGGTCTCCAACCCGGAATTCCTGCGCGAAGGCTCGGCGATCGAGGATTTCAAGCGCCCCGACCGGGTGGTGGTGGGCCTGAACGACGAGCGGGCCCGCGCAGTTATGGCTGAACTCTACCGCCCGCTCAATCTCAATGAATCGCCGCTGCTGTTCACCGATCGGCGGACCTCCGAGCTGATCAAATATGCCTCCAACGCCTTTCTGGCCTTGAAGATCACCTTCATCAACGAGATGGCGGATCTGTGCGAAAAGGTCGGGGCGGACGTGCAGCAGGTGGCCAGGGGCATCGGCCTCGACAAGCGCATCGGTTCGAAATTCCTGCACGCCGGCCCAGGCTACGGCGGCTCGTGTTTTCCCAAGGACACCGTCGCCCTGGCGCGCACCGCGCTCGACGCCGGGGCGCCTCTGCGGCTGGTGGAAGCGGCCACCTCGGTCAACGAGGCGCGCAAGAAGGCCATGGCGGGCAAGGTGGCCGCGTTCCTGGGCGGCGAGCTGGCCGGCAAGACCATCGCCATCCTGGGCCTGACCTTCAAACCCAACACCGACGACATGCGCGACGCGCCAGCGCTGGACATCGTGCCGACCCTGCGGGCCATGGGCGCCGCCGTCCAGGCCTTCGATCCCCAGGCTCGCGAGGCCCGCCAGCTCTTGCGTGACGTCTCATTCAAGGATGGCCCCTACGAGGCGGTGACCGGCGCCGACGCGGTGGTGATCCTCACCGAATGGGATCAATTCCGCGCCCTGGATCTCGACCGGGTCAAAACCCTGATGCGCACGCCCGTGATCATCGATCTGCGCAACATCTACCGCCCCGAGGAAGCCCGCCGCCGCGGTTTCAAATACGCCAGCATCGGCCGGTCGTAAGGTCTTAGTCCTCCTCCGCGAAGCGGGGGCGGATTCTGGGCCTCTAATGCACCCAGGGTTGCGAGGCGAACACCGCGCCGGCCCAGAAGGCGCATCCGAGCACGGCGACGAACAAGAAGCAGGTGATGGCGCCGGTCCGGCCAGGCTTGGCGTCCGACTGTTGGGCCGACGGATCGGCGGCCGGGCTCCACGGTCGATGGGCTTGCATGGATCCTCCCCCCAAAAACAAATTCCAGGTCCGAAAGACGCACGTCGATGAGCGCGGTGGTCAGGATAGGCGGAGCTCTCGCAACCTGTCCAGATTGTAATATGTCGCAGCCTTAGTGGGCGGCCGACCTCACCGCCCCGGCGATGTCGCGCACCAGCTGGCCGACCAGCTTTTCATCGTCGCCTTCGGCCATGATGCGGATCATCGGCTCGGTGCCCGAAGCGCGCACCAGCAGGCGCCCGCACCCGTTCAACCGCGCCTCGGCGTCGGCGATCACCGCCTTGACGGCTGGGTCCTCCAGCGGCTTGCCGCCAGCGAAGCGGACGTTCTCGAGTTTCTGGGGCGCCGGTTCGAACTGCCTGGCCAGGGCGCTCATCGGCTTGCCTGAGCGCACCAGCTCGGCGAGCACCTGCAAAGCGGCGATCAGGCCGTCGCCCGTGGTCGAATAGTCCGACAGGATGATGTGTCCGGAGGGCTCGCCGCCGAGGTTGAAGGCGCCCTCGCGCATGCGCGCCATCACATAGCGGTCGCCCACCGCGGTCCGCTCCAGCGTCAGGCCCCGCTCGATGAGGAACCGTTCAAGCCCGAGGTTGGACATCGCCGTGGCCACCACGCCGCCGCCGGTCAGCCGCCCCTGCGTCGCCCAGGCCGAGGCGATCAGGGCCATGATCTGATCGCCGTCGACCACATGTCCCTTTTCGTCGCAGATCACCAGCCGGTCGGCGTCGCCGTCCAGCGCGATGCCGACGTCCGCCCGATAGTCGCGCACCGCCTTGATCAGGGTCGCCGGATGGGTGGAACCGCATTCCTCGTTGATGTTGTAGCCGTTGGGGCTGACGCCGATCTCCATGACCTCGGCGCCCAGTTCGTAAAGGGCGGTGGGGGCGACCTTGTAGGCCGCGCCATTGGCGCAATCGACGACCACGCGCAGGCCGTTCAGGCTCAGCGACCTGGGCAGGGTCGCCTTGACGATCTCGATGTAGCGCGCCTGGGCCTCGTCCATGCGCGCCACGCGGCCCAGCTGCTTGGGCCCGGCCAGGCCCTCCTGCAGACCCTCGTCCATGTGCGCCTCGATCTGCGCTTCCATGTCGTCGGANNAGCTTGTAGCCGTCCGGGCCGAACAGCTTGATGCCGTTGTCGGCGAAATTATTGTGCGAGGCGGAGATCATCACTCCCAGATCGGCGCGCATGGAGCGGGTCATCATCGCCACCGCCGGGGTCGGCAGGGGGCCAAACAGCCGAACATCCATGCCCACGCTGGTCAGGCCCGCCACCAGCGCCGGCTCGATCATATAGCCCGAAAGGCGGGTATCCTTGCCGATCACCACCATATGCCGGCGGTCGACGCCCGAGCGAAACAGCTTGCCCGCCGCCATTCCGGCGCGCAGGGCGACTTCCGCCGTCATGGGAAACTGATTGGCCTGGCCGCGAATGCCGTCGGTGCCGAAATAGGACCGCTTGCTCATGATCGTCCGCCCCCTTTCGCCGAAACCATGCGAAACCAAAAATTATCCCAAGGCGCCCGCCGCCGGCTGCTAAAGGCGTTCCTCAGGATGTGGCGATGACTATTAGCCCTTTGCCCAGTATCCCACAAAGGGCCGTTTCGAGAGGCATTCCAAAAGCATGTGCGGCATCATCGGCATCGTCGGGGTCAAGCCGGTCAGCGGCCGGCTGATCGACAGCCTCAAGCGTCTGGAATACCGCGGCTATGACTCCGCCGGCGTGGCCGCCTTTGTCGATGGCCATATCGAGCGGCGCCGGGCCGAGGGCAAGCTGCGCAACCTGGAGGCGGTGTTGGCCGCCGAGCCGCTGATCGCCACCGTCGGCATCGGCCACACCCGCTGGGCCACCCATGGCGCGCCGACCCTGCGCAACGCCCACCCTCAGCTGGCTGGCCGCGTCGCCGTCGTCCACAACGGCATCATCGAGAATTTCGCCCCGCTCAAGGCCGAGCTGATCGCCGACGGCCGCCAGTTCGAAAGCGACACGGACACCGAAGTCGTCGCCCATCTCATCGACCGGGCGCTGGCCGCCGGCGAGGGTCCCGTCGCCGCCTTCAAGACGGCGCTGGATCGGCTCTCGGGGGCCTACGCCCTGGCCGTCATCATCCAGGGCGAGGAAGACCTTGTCATGGGCGCGCGGCGCGGCAGCCCCCTGGTCGTCGGCCATGGCGAAGGCGAGATGTTCATCGGCACCGACGCCCTGGCGCTGGGCCCCTTCACCAACAAGATCACCCATCTGGACGACGGCGATTTCGTCGCCATCGATCACAAGCGGGCCCGTATCTTCGACGCCGACGGCCGCGAGACGAAGCGGCCGGCTCGGACTGTCTCGGCCGCCAGCGCCCTGGTCCAGAAGGGTAACTACCGGCACTTCATGGAAAAGGAGATCCACGACCAGCCGGACGCCTG
>PMOM01000076.1:0-4149 GCA_003161535.1 Caulobacteraceae bacterium
GGGCTGGCAGTAGGCCTCGTCCTTGCGGACTATGAGCAGCTTTTCGATGGCCGCGCGGGCGGTGGCGCGATGGGGGTGGTCTTCGGCAAGGCCCAGGGCGTCGTACATCATCACCGCATTGGCCATGGCCGGGAAGATGGCGCCCAGACCGTCCTCGCCGTTCAGGCGCTGGGTGACAAAGGCGGCGCAGCGATCGATGGCGCGGCGGCGTCCGCGCTTGGGGAAAAGCGGTTCGACGAGGTTGAGCACGCCGTCGAGGGCGAAAAAGGCGCTGGCCCAGGGCTCCTTCTGGTGGGCGCCGCGCGCCAGGCCGCGCAGATTGGCCGGCGGGGCGATGAAAAGCTCGTCGATGGTGACGCCCAGGGGGTTGCGGGCGCGGGGCTTGACCGCCCGCAGCACCAGCAGGGGGACGATCACCGTGCGCGCCCAATAGGAAATCTTGGAAAGATGGATGGGAAACCAGCGCGGCAGGCCGATGATCTCGGGCGGCATGCGCGGCACGGCGCGCCAGCCGATGACGCCGAAGAGGGCCAGGAGAATGCGGGTGAAGACGTTGCAGGCGCCGGCCCCGCCTCGCGCCAGCAGGGCCTCGCGGGCGGCGGCCATGTGCGGGGCGGCCGGATCATCGCCGATCATCTTGAGGGCGAAGTAGGCCTTGACCGTGGCGCTGACGTCGAAGGCGCCGCCGTGATAGAGCGGCCAGCCGCCGTGGGCGGCCTGGATGCGGCGCAGATAGACGGCGATCTTGCGCTCGAGCTTACGGTCGCGCGGCTCGCCCAGATAGTGGCGCAGGAGGACGTATTCAGCCGGGATGGTGGCGTCGGCCTCNNGGCGATGAGGGCGGCGGCGGCGCGGCCGACGGTGGCGTCCAGCTCATCGGCGGCCGGGGCGAGGCGGGGGGGCGAGGCGTCGTCCATGATCCTCAGGCTAGCACGGCGGCGGCGGTTTTGCCCGAGCGGATGGCGCCTTCGATGGTGGCCGGAAGGCCGGTGGCCGTCCAGTCGCCGGCCAGGGCGAGGTTGCGCCAGGCGGTGGCGGCGGGCGGACGCTTGGCGTTTTGCTCCGGCGTGGCGGCAAAGGTGGCGCGGCGCTCCTTGACGATGCGCCAGGGGGGAAGGTCGGGCGTGAGGCCATGCACGGCGGCGATGTCGCGCCAGAAGAGGCGGGCCAGAGCCTCGCGGTCCTCGTCGGCCAGATCGTCGGCGGCGCTGACCGTCACGCTGATCCGATCGGGGAAGGCGAAGATCCACTGGGCCGCGCCGCCGATCACCCCGACGATGGGCGCCGCGCCGGCGGGGGGCGGATGCGCGAAATGGGCGTTGACGATGGCGTTGAAGCGGTCGGGGGCGATAAGGTCCGGGATCAGGGTCTGGCTGATCCAGGGAGGCGTGGCCAGGATGACGGCGTCGTCATGGCCCAGCGGCGTGGCGCCGTCGGCGGTCTCGAAGGACGCTAGGCGATCGCCCTCGAAGGCAAGCCCGCGCACCGGCTGGCCGAAGCGGACGGTTGCGCCTCTGGCGGCCAGGAAAGCCAGGGCCGGGTCGATGAAGGCGGCCGAGAGGCTGGGGTGGGCGATGCGCGGCCGATAGGCCCTGCCGCCCCGGGCCAGCGATTGGCGGATCACCGCGCCGGCGAGCGCCGCCGAGCCGGCCTTGGCCTCGGTGTTGAGGGCGGCCAGCAGGAAGGGCTCGATCAACCGATCCCACAGCGGCCCGCGACAGGCGATCACTTCGTCGATGCGGCGACCGGCGTGTGGGGCCATCAGGGCAGCCAAAGCCAGATAGTCGGCGGCGCGGGTCTTGGGCACCCGGCGGCGAGGCGAAAGCACCCACCAGGCCAGGGGTCCGGAGTTGGGGCGCAGGGTCCAGCGGCTGTTGTCGCCAAGATCGTGGAAATCGAGGACGGCCTCGTCCGGGCCGGTCAGGCGATGCTCGGCGCCGATGGCGCGCAGATAGGCGAAGGTCGCGTCGTTGCCCGAAAGGATCAGGTGATTGCCGTTGTCGATGGTCATTTCCAGGACCGGGTCGACATAGGAGCGACAGCGCCCGCCCGCCTGGCTGGAGGCCTCGATGACCTCGACCTGGACGCCCCGCGCCGCCAGCGCCACGGCCGCCGACAGCCCGGCCAGGCCCGCGCCGATGACGTAGGTTTTGGAGTTGGCTGAACGTTTCAATGCCACGCGCAGCCGCCCCACGCCCCCTCCGTCCCAGTCTTTGCGTTTTCTGGGCAAAGAAGAGCCGCGCGCCACCTCCCCCGTAAGAGGACAGGGGAGGAGTGAGAGAGGCCCGTTCCTCCCTTGCGAAGCGGGGGAGGTGGCGTGGCGCCCACTTGCGCCATGACGGAGGGGGCGGGGACCCGCGACCCGATGGCCGGCCCAACTTTCACCCCAGCAGGCCCCGGGTGAGGACGATCCAGGCCAGGCGGGCTTTGCCGAGGCGGACGCGCATCCGGGGCGGCGCCCAGCCGGCGGCTTCCATCCGCGCCAGGATCCGGCGATAGACGGCGCTCATCAGGCGCGGAGCGCGCAGGCGGCCGAGCCTGGCGGCGTCCAGGATGCGGTCGGCGGCGCGGTAGTGTTCCTGGGCCCGTCGCGCCAGCCAGCGGCAGGCGGCGTCGACGGCCGGATCGGCGATGACCCGCGCCGGAACGTCGCTCAGGATGCCGGCGGCGCGCAAAGCCTCGGCGGGCAGATACAGCCGGCCCATGGCGGCGTCCTCGTCCAGGTCGCGCAGGATGTTGGTGAACTGCAGGGCGCGGCCCAGATGGTGGGCGAGATCATGGCCCGGTCCGATCTCCATGCCGAACACCCGGGCCCCCAGGCGGCCGACGGCGCTGGCCACCCGGTCGCAATAGAGGTCGAGCGTCTCGAAGCTCGGCGCGCGAATGTCGCCGTCGACATCCATCCGCATGCCCTCGATGATGGCCACAAAATCATCCTTGGACAGATTAAATCGCCCGACCGGTTCGATCAGGTCCTCGGTGTCTCCTCTCGTCTCGCCGGCGTAGAGAGAGTCGATATCCGCCCGCCAGACCTCCAGGGCGAGGGTCCGCTCGGCGCGGGATGGCCCCGGCTCATCGGCGATGTCATCGACCTTGCGGCAGAAGGCGTAGATGGCGAACATCGCCTCTCGCTCGCGCCGCGGCAGCAGGCGCATGGCGGCGTAGAAGGAACTGCCCGAAGCCTGGCTTTCGGGGCTGGCCGCAGCGGGGGCGGATGTATCGACGACGGTCATCACCTAGCCATGCCCCAGACGAGCGCGTCCGCCCAGCCCCAGGCGGCGGGTCGCGGTGGCGGCGGCCCCGGCCAGGGCCACGCCAAGCGCCTCGACGGGCCGGTGATGAACGCCGCCGGCCAGGGGATCGCGGACGAGCAGCCGGCGCGCCAGGCTGGCGGCCAGGGCGTGGATGACGCCGATCTCCAGGGCCAAGCGGCCGTCGCGCACCGCCCCGCTCAGGGGCGCCGCCTCGGCCAGCAGCGACTGCGTCCGCGCCGCCAGGCCGGCGATGACGCCGCGCAGGGCGGGACTGGCCTGGGCCTCGCCGAGGGCGTCCGCGTCGAGTCCGGCGGCGGCCAGGGCGCCTTGGGGCACATAGACCCGGCCCAGGTCGCGGTAGTCCTCGCCGCAATCCTGCAGATGGTTGATCACCTGCAGGGCGGCGCACAGGGCGTCGCTTGCTGCCCAAAGAGCGGCGCTCTCGCCGTGCGCGTCGAGCACGAAGCGGCCGACCGGGGCGGCGGAGTAGCGGCAATAGTCCATCAGCTCGTCCCAGTCGGCGTAGCGGGTCTTGGCGACATCGCGGCGGAAGGCCTCGATGAGATCGAGGATGTGCTGGCCGGAAAGCCCGCGCGCGTCCTGCAAGCGGCGCAGGTTGGCGGCGGGCGCCACGGCGTCGTCCCGCCCCAAGAGGGTGGCTTCGATGGCGGCCAGGCGTTCGAGCTTGTCGGCCGCGCCGGCGCTGGGATGATCGGCGATGTCGTCGGCCATGCGCGCCACGCGGTAGAAGGCCAGGACAAGGGGGCGATGGCGCGGGGCGATGAGCACCGAGGCCACCGGAAAGTTCTCGTCGCGGTGGCCCTTGCCGGAAGCGAGGTCGGACGCATCGGCGCTCATGGCGCCGCCGCCATGGCCTGGGCGCGGCCCTTCCACA
>PMOM01000076.1:4187-6048 GCA_003161535.1 Caulobacteraceae bacterium
AAGCGCAGCATGGGCTGGAAGGCGATGGCCATGGCCAGCCACGCCGCCAGGCCAAGAGCGCGCGCCGCGCCGGCGCCGAACACGGCCAGCAGGGGCGCTGCGAGATAGACGACGGCCATGGCGATGACCGTGCCGGCGAGCCGCCAGGGCGAGAACTTGAGCTGGGCATAGGCCGAACGGGCGACCATGCGGCCGATGTCGCCAAGCCCGCCGTAGGGCCGCAGGCTGCGGGCGCGGTCGGTGAGGCCGAGCCAAATGGGCCCCTGGGCCTTCATCAGGGCGGCCAGGGCGCAGTCGTCGATGATCTGGCGCCGGATCGCCGCGATGCCGCCGGCCCGCTCCAGGGCGTCGCGCCGGGCCAGCATGCACCCCCCGGCGGCGGCGGCGGTTTGGCGGCGCGGATCGTTCACCCAGGCGAAGGGATAGAGCATGTCGAAGAAGAACACGAAGGCGGGGATCATCAGGCGCTCGGACCAGGTGGCGACGCTCAGGCGGGCCATCAGGGAGACGAGGGTGAGCTTGCCGGCCTCGGCGCGGACCACGAGGCCGCGCAGGTTTTCCGGCGCGTGGGCGATGTCGGCGTCGGTGAACAGCAGATAGTCGGGGTGCTGGCCGGCGTGTTCGACGCCCTGGGCCATGGCCCACAGCTTGCCGGTCCAGCCGGGGGCGAGGGGCTGGCCCTGGATGATGTCGAGGCGGCCCGGCGCGGCGACGAGCGCCCGGGCGGCCGCGGCGGTGCCGTCGGTGCTGGCATCGTCGACCAGGATGACGCGAAAGGCGCCCGGATAGTCCTGGGCCAGAAGGCTGGCGATGGAGCGGGCCACGACGTCGGCCTCGTCGCGGGCCGGGACGATGGCGCAGACTGACGGCCAAGCGGCCGGCTCGCCCGCCGGAACACCCCGGTCATCGCGCTCGCGGGCCAGCCAGAAGCCGCTGCGGCCGATGATGAGATAGAGCCAGGCGAGCAGGGCCGCGCCGCCGACCAGCGCCATCACTTGAGATACCCCTCGGCGCGAAACCAGGCCAGGGCGTCGGCGAGGGCCAGGGTGTAGGGGCGCGCCGTATAGCCCAGCTCCCGCTCGGCCTTGGCGGAGGTGAAGAACATGTGGTGCGAGGCCATCTTCAGGGCGTCGCGGGTGACGAAGGGCTCGCGGCCGGTGAAGCGCGCCGCCGCTTCCGCCGCCCAGGCCAGGGGATAGAGCGGAGCGCGGGGCAGGCTGACGGTGGGCGCGCGCCGTCCGGTCAGTCCCGCGATGGCGGCCAGCATTTCGCGCAGGGAAGCGTTCTGCCCGCCCAGGATATAGCGCTCGCCGATCGCGCCCTTTTGCATGGCCAGCAGATGGCCGGCGGCGACGTCGTCGACGTGGACGAGATTGAGGCCGGTGTCGACGAAGGCCGGGATGCGGCCCAGCGCGGCTTCCACGACGATGCGGCCGGTGGGCGTGGGCTTGATGTCGCGCGGTCCGATGGGCGTGGACGGGTTGACGATCACCGCCGGCAGGCCGCGATCCCGCGCCATGGCCTCCACCAGGCGTTCGGCGGCGAGCTTGCTTTGCTTGTAGGCGCCGATGGCTTCGCCTTGGGTGAGGGGGGCGGTCTCGTCGACGGACGTGGCGGCGTCGGCGGCGCGCAGGGTGGCGACGCTGCTGGTGTAGACGATGCGCTGGACGCCCTGGGCCAGGGCCGCCTCCATGACTACGCGGGTTCCGGTGACATTGGCGGCGATGATGTCGGAAGGACGCGGCGCCCACAGCCGATAGTCGGCGGCGACGTGGAAGAGGTAGCGCACGCCGCTCAGGGCGGCGTTCATGGCGGCCGGATCGGTCATGTCGCCGATGGCGATGTCGCAGTCGACGCCCGC
>PMOM01000170.1 GCA_003161535.1 Caulobacteraceae bacterium
CTGGACATCACCACCTTGGCCGACTGCGTCAAGCAGCGACTCCGGGGCGAATGAGGAAGTCTTATGCGTGAGCGCCCAACCGCTCGGGTTCTTCTCTTCGATTCACAGCGGCGCATCCTGCTCATGAAGGGGCGGCTTCCCGGCGATCCGGCCGCCCCTGGGGTTTGGTTCACCATAGGCGGCGGCGTCGAGCCTGGCGAAACGGTGGCCGAGGCGGCGGCCCGGGAGATCTTCGAGGAGACCGGCTTTCTCGATGCGACGCTTGGACCGTTGGCTTGGTTTGAGGAGGTGGTGCTTAGCGATCGAGTGGGGCCATTGCTGTTCAAGAACCACTACCTCATCGCCCATAGCGCCGGCGGGACGCCATCGCGCGAGGGCTGGCGAAACCTCGAGCGCGAATTTATCGACGATATGCGCTGGTGGAGGCTGGACGAGTTGGCGAAGAGCCAAGAGCTCATATTTCCTCCAGATTTGGCTGACAAGATCGCTCAGGCCCTCCTGGCCCTCGGTTCAGATGACGTTCATCGGATCGAGGCTAGTGGTGATTCATCGCCGCTGCTCCGCCGTGCATCCAACGGTGAGGCGGCGCGTTTGAGACCCAGTCGCCGGAAGGAAATTCCGGCCAAGCAGGAGTAATTTCATGTTGAAGCCTCTGTTGCTCGCCGGCCTTGCGGCGGCGGCGTTCGCCCCCTCCATCGCTGGCGCTCAGCCTCAATGCCCAGGGCAGCACAACAATCGCGTGCTGGGAACCGTGCTCGGCGCGGTTGGCGGAGCCTTCCTAGGCAACGCCATCGGCGAGCATGGCGGCAAGCCTGGCGGCACGATCATTGGCGGCGTCGCCGGTGGCGTGGTCGGCAACCAGATTGCTGGCGCGGGCGACCACAACTGTGGCGCCAATCGCTACGGCTACTACGACGCCAATGGTCGATGGGTGCCCCGCACCTCCACCGCCTACGGCTACTACGACCCCAACGGTCGATGGGTCGACACCGCGGGTGGCGGATATGCCTCGCAGGGCTACGCCGCCCCGGCTTACGCCCCTGACTATGGTCGGGACGCCGCCTATTCGGATCGCGACCGCTGGGAGGGCGCGCCTCTGGACGTCCGGGCCCGGGAAGACTGGCTCGATCAAGGCATTCGCCGCCGGATCGCCGACGGAAGTCTGGATAACAGCGCAGGTCGCCGCGCCCTTCGGGAGCTGAGCGACATCCGCCGCATCGATTCCGACTACCGCGGCTACAATGGACGCCTCAGCTACGAGCAGACGGCCGACATTCAGACCCGGCTCGACAGTCTGCGCGCCAGCATCGCCGCCCAAGGCCCGGCCCGCTCCTACTGATCCGTCGCTGGCGGTTCCAAGAGGCCCACCCCCTCGATAGTCGGGGTGGGCCTCTTCCCATTTGGCCCATCTCGACGGCGCCGCGGCCATGCGCGAGTGGCCGGCGGTCAGCGCCGGAACCCAAGGCGCCAGGGTCACGTTCGTTGGCGCAGCTTCTTGACGATGCCCGAGAAGGTCATCAGTGGTCGCCCGCCGCAGGACACCAGGCCACGCAGGAAGACCAAGGAGCCGCCGGCTCGCACCACCTCCCCGGTCGCTTCGATCAGCTCGCCCTCGCGGGCGGCGTCAATGAACTCTCCGTTGAGCGAGGCGGTCACCGAACCGCCTCCCTCGAGAGCTTCGCCGCCGATGCAGAACAAGGCGTAGTCGGCGAAGGTCAACAGGCAGCCACCGTGGATGAAGCCACTGCCGTTCATGTGTTTGGCCTCGGCGCGGAAGGCGCAGACCATCGTCCCGTTCTCGGCCCGCCGGCAATAAAAGGGGCCCGACAGGAGCTCATAGGGGTCAGCGCTCCAGATGCGCCACCCGGCCCACTCGCCCGAGGTCACCTCAATGGGGACCCATGGGGCATCCGCGTCGCCGCCGTCCATGCAAAATCCGTTCCTTGACGCCAACCAGAGCCGCTTTGCTAGATGATGCTGGCCTAATGGGACGGGCCGGGAGATCATGCAAGCGCTCCCAGCCTGCAAGGAAACCCAAGCCGCCATGGCCCTGGATGCCGACACTCGCGATCAGCTCATCAACACCGTCCGGCGATTCGTCGCTGAACGGCTCCGGCCCATCGAGGCGCGCGTGGCCGAGGACGACGCCATCCCCGAGGACGTGCTGGCCGAAATGCGGGCGCTGGGGCTCTATGGTCTCTCCATTCCAGAGGCCTATGGCGGCCTGGGCCTGACCATGGAGGACGAGTGCCTGGTGGCCATCGAGCTTGGCCGCGCCAGCCCCGCCTTCCGCTCCGCCTTCGGCACCAACGTCGGTATCGGCAGCCAGGGCCTGGTGATGTTTGGCGCCGACGAACAGAAGGCCAAGTGGCTTCCCGCAATCGCCTCTGGCGAGATCGTTACTTCCTTCGCCCTGACCGAATCGGAGGCGGGCTCCGACAGCGCCGCGGTGCAGACCCGCGCGGTGCTGGACGGCGACGCTTATGTGCTCAATGGCGCCAAGCGTTACATCACCAACGCCAACAAGGCCGGGTTGTTCACCGTCATGGCGCGCACCAACCCAGACATCAAAGGCGCCGGAGGGGTTTCGGCGTTCCTCGTTCCAAGCCGGCTTCCGGGTCTGTCGGTCGGCAAGCCCGAAAAGAAGATGGGCCAGCAGGGCGCGCACATTTGCGACGTCAATTTCGACAACGTCCGGGTGCCTGTTGAAAACCGTTTGGGCGCCGAGGGCGAGGGCTTCAAGGTCGCCATGCAGGTGCTCGATCGCGGGCGGCTGCACATTTCCGCCGTGTGCGTGGGGGTGGCCGAACGCCTGCTTGCCGATTGCGTCGCCTATGCCGCCGAGCGCAAGCAGTTTGGGCAGGCCATCGCCGGCTTTCAGCTCATCCAGGGGATGATCGCCGATTCCAAGACAGAAGCCATGGCCGCCCGCGCGCTGACCCTGGAGACCGCCCGCAAGCGCGACGCCGGCCACACCGTCACCCTCGAGGCCGCGGCCGCCAAATACTACGCCTCCGAGATGGTCGGCCGCGTCGCCGACCGCGCGGTGCAGATCTTCGGCGGCGCCGGCTATGTCGCCGATCACGGCATCGAGCGCCTCTACCGCGATGTTCGCATCTTCCGCATCTATGAAGGCACCAGCCAGATCCAACAGGTCGTCATCGCCCGCGAAACAATGAAGCGAGGCGGCTAAGCACGTCGGCCGTCAGGTTCATCTCGGCGGCGACCCGCGTTTGCTAGCGCGAGGTTTTCCGTCACGTGACCCCGGTTTCAATCGCTAAACGCACCAGATCCGCCGTGCGGGAGACGCCGAGCTTGGACTTGATCTGGCTGCAGCTATTGGCCACCGTCTTATAGCCGACGCCGACCTCCTCGGCGATCTCGCCCAGGCTCGAGCCCTTGGCCAGCAGCCGCATGATCTCCAGCTCCCGCGGCGCCAGGTTGGCGAAGCCTGGCGGCGGGCCGGGGCCCTGAACGGCGAGGGTCTGGGCGAGTTCCGCCTCCACATAGCGGCCGCCGGCGAGCACCCGCTTGACCGCGGTGAGAAGCTCGTCGGGTGAGATGTTCTTGGTGGCGTAACCAGACGCGCCCGCCTCCAGGGCGCGGCGGATGTACAGGGGTTCGGCGTGCATCGACAGCACCAGCACCGGGCCGGCGTTCATTTGGATGATCCGGCGCAGGAGCTCCAGACCCCCGAGGCCAGGCAGATTGAGGTCCAGGATGATGAGCTCGATCTTTCTTGACCGCAGGATCGCCAGGGCGTCGCGGCCGCTCGCCGCTTCGAGAATCTCGGCGTCGAGCACGGTGGTCAGCAGGCGCTTGACGCCGGCGCGCACCAAAGCGTGATCCTCGATGAGCAGAATGGTCATATCGCCGCCGTCTCGTCGCGCTCGAGGATAGCGTCGGCCAGCGGCAGCCGGGCCGTGATCGTCCATCCCCGGCCCGCCTCTCCGCGATCGATGGATAGCTCGCCCCCTACCGAGGAGACCCGCTCGCGCATGCCGACCAAGCCGAACCCTGCGGGACCGGGCATCGTCGCGCCGGCGCCGTCATCGGCGATCGTCGCCGTCACCGTTCCATCGCTTGGAGGCGTGATCTCGATGCGAACCTTGTGCGGCCGGCCGTGACGAACGGCATTGTTCAGGCCCTCCTGAACGATTCGATAGAGGGTTTCACGCAAGATCTGCGGCAGGCTCTCGTCGCGGTCCAGACAAAGTTCGAAGTCGATCCCCGGCCTTCTCGCGCGCCAGAAGGCGACCAGCTCGGCGATTGCCGCAGCTAGGCCTAGTTCGACAATCTGGGTCGGGCGCAGTCGGCCAAGGATGTCGCGCACCAAATTCTGCATGTGCGCAACCGCCGTTTCGATGGCGTCGACCTGTTCGATGACCTTCTGGCTCGCGCCTTCCTCGACGAAACGCCGGATCATCGCCGCGTCGACCTTGACCGCGAAAAGGTGCGGCCCGATTTCGTCGTGCAGATCGCGCGCCAGATCGGCGCGTTCCTCATCCTGCAAGGTGCGCAGCTGCTCTTCCAGGCCAAGGTTGCGCGCCTGCATGACGCCCAGCCGTTCGGTCATCTGGTTGACGCCTCGGCCGAGGCGCACGAGTTCGGCCGGCCCCTCCTCGCGTACGCGCGCCTCATAGTCGCCAGAACCGATGCGGCGAAAAGCGGCCGTGAAATGCGCCAGGGGCCGCAAGGCGCGCCCGGCGGTCAGCCAGACGAGCAGCGAGCCGGCCGCCAGCGAGGCGGCCAGGACCGCCGCCAAGTCGATGAACTCCGCCCACACCGCGCCGATGTCATTGGCGAACACCGGCTCGAGGACCAGATCGCGGTAGCCGCCCAAGGGTGTCGCCACCCTCACAGCCGAAACGGGAAACCCGAACGCGGCGGCGAACCAGGCCGGCGCCCTTCGGGCGTGCAACGGTCGCGACCGCAAGACCTCTCGCCCAGCGGTGTCATGGAGGACCGCCGTGAGGTGCCGATCGCCATCGAAGGCGAGCACGAGGCGGCGCAGGTCCCGCGCCGGGTGGCTCGAGGCCGGCAAGTCCTCCAAGGCGTCGGCGATAGTGTGTCGGCCGCCCATGAGCGCCGCGCCAAGCTCCTCGCGCAGGGCCAGACGAGCCTGCCATCCGGCCACAGCGACGCCGGTCATCGAACCTAGAACGAAGACCAGCGCGATCGCACAGACAACCCTGAGACGCAGAGACATGGCCATGCTCTAGCCCCCAGATAGCCACGGTCACAGGGCAAGCGTCCCGATTGGGAGAATTTCCCGGCGAGATCGGGAATTTTGGGCATGTGCGGGCGCGACCCACGCCGCCTAAGTGGCGCGTTTCCAGCCAACGGAGTCTCGCCG
>PMOM01000248.1 GCA_003161535.1 Caulobacteraceae bacterium
GCGCAACAGGAGCTCGACGACGCCCGCGCCGCGAGCATCGAGGCGGACCGGGCGCAAAGAGCGAGCAAGGCCCAGCTGAGCGACGCCTCGCGAGGACTGTCGCGGGCGAAGGTGGAACTGGAGGCCCTGTTCGCCGAGGCCGCCGCGCCGGCCGCTCTGGAGTCCGCCGCACCATCGGTGGAAATCCCGCCGCCTGGCGAACCCACCGAACCGACCCGGCCGCCTTTCGAGGCCATGCCAAGTCCAGGACACGCCGCCGAACCATCCGCATCATTGAGCGAAGTCCTCCCGGGGGAACCGACGGGCCGCGCGGCGGGGCGCTGGCTTTGGCTGGCCCTGGTTGGGGCGGGCGCGGCGGGGCTGATCGGTGTGATGGCGCTTTCGGTTCGGCCCACGCCCCCGTCGCCCTCGATGAGAGCCGCCGCGTCGGTCCCGTCATCATCGGTCGGCGTCGCCTCGCCATCGCCCTCGGTCGCGGCGATCAAATCGGCGGTCGCCCTGGCTGGAACCTGGGCTCCGCAGGGGCTGACCTGCGCCGATCCGGTCACCGTCTCGATCAAGGAGGGCGTCTTGTGGATGACCGTGGCGAACACCGCCTCGCCAGCCACCATTGAACCTGGCCATGAGGCCGGCGTGATCGACGCCCAAACTTCGGACGGCGGCCAGTACAGCTACCGCCTTGGTCAGAATGATACGCTGTCGGTGTTCGGGCCGGGTGGTTTGCGGATGAGGTTGACCCGATGCGCGGCCTGACCACGGCGTTATTGTTCTTGGCCATTGTCACCGGGTCGGTCCAGGCCGCAACCTCCGGCGAGATCCTCTGCGCGCCCTATCAGGGCGCGTGGGACAGGGTCAGCGGCGGCGACATCAAGGCGATGGAGGCCATTATCAGGGCGATGCCAGCCCAGTGTCCGCTGAGGGCAAGGGCCCAGCGGCGGCTCGTGGCCGTCAAACGTCAGGCCGCGGGCCCGGCCAAGGCGCCCAGCTCGCCCGCCGCTTCGACGGCGGGAGCGTCGCGGGAGGTGGCCCCGCCACCATCCAGTCCCGCATCGATTGTCAGCGCCCAGGCCATCACCCGCTACGCCTGTGTCGCCGCCCCGGCTCGATCGGTAAATCCGATACCCGCCGCCGGGTCGATTTTCCTCACCGTCGATGAGACCCGATCGTGCATAAACAATAACGACCCATATCTTCGCCGCGACGACGGCATGCTGAAGAGAACGGTCTTGGATGATCGGGAGCAACGCGCCTCGATGTTCACGTTTTCGGCTGCTCGCGATTGGTTTACGCGCATCGATTACATGCTGACTTCGGACGCATATGCCACAACCCGCCGGACGTATCCGCTCCTGGTCGGCGCCCGGTGCCCTCCCATGGGTAGTCAGCGGGCAATCTTGGCGGCGCGGGCGCCCTTGAAGCGGTCGGACCCCAGCTTTGATATCCATTCGGCGGCCGTTACGGCTTGGCGTCGCACGGTCTGGCGATGCGCCACCCTCGATTGATGGTCCAACTTTGGGTTCGAGCGCCTAGCCATCAAGGGGCGGTGATCCTGCCGACTGGCGAAGACGTGGAGATAGGTCAGCGGTTGCCTGGCGGCGCTCCCGTGGTAAAGACGCCACGCGCCCAAGCAAGGCGCACTCAATCGAGGGGGATGAAATGTCGAAGCATCTTATTTGCGCGCTGGTTTCTGGCGCGGTGTTGACGCTGGGCCTGCCGACGGCGGCGAGCGCCGCCAGCCCTGAGTTTTGCCGTGACTACGTTCGTGCGGCCCTCAACCAAGTGCGAGGCGCTGTGAACCACCGCCGCTGCGCCGTCCAAATGCAGGGCCCCCGCTGGTCCACTGATTTCAGTGTGCACTTCGTCTGGTGCCGGGGCGTGAGCCGCGATCAAGCCGAAGCCGAGCGAGTCGCCCGCGAGCGCACGCTTGAGGATTGCGCGCACTAGCCCAGAGATTTTTCCGACGCACCGGGCACGGGTGCGTCGATCGCGGTGATGGTGTGGACGGCGCTCACGTCGGCCTTGGTGTGCCATGATGGGCCAGGAACGGTTTCCGGGGCCCTTGGCATGATCGGATCGCTCAGCGACGTGCGGCCAAGGACCCTGGCCGCCTTCGACGACATCATCGATGTTCGCACTCCGGCGGAGTTCGCCGAGGATCATGTCCCGGGCGCCCGCAACCTTCCGGTGTTGAGCAATGAGGAGCGCGCCGAGGTCGGGACCATTTATGTTCAGGACTCCCGTCTGCGCGCCAGACGGATCGGGGCGGCCTATGTGGCGCGCAACATCGCCCGCCATCTGGAGGAGGCGCTGAGCGACAAGACCGGCTCTTACGCGCCCCTCATCTACTGCTGGCGCGGCGGCCAGCGCTCCACCGCCATGGCGACGGTCCTGGCCCAGGTCGGCTGGCGCCCCACCATGATCGGTGGCGGCTACAAGACCTATCGCCGGCGCGTCACCGCTGCTCTCTACGACGCGGAGCCGCAATTCCGCCTCGTGCTTGTTGACGGCTACACCGGATCGGCCAAGACCGACATTCTGCTGCGCCTGGGCGAGCTGGGAGCCCAGATCATCGATCTCGAAGGCCTGGCGGGCCATCGCGGCTCGCTGTTTGGCGGCTTCGCGACCAGTCCCCAGCCTGGCCAGAAGCTTTTCGAATCGCGACTGCTGGTCGCCCTCGAAGCGCTCGACCCGGCGCGTCCGATCGTCGTGGAGGCCGAATCGAGCAAGGTCGGCGAACTGAACCTGCCGCCGACTCTATGGAAGGCGATGCTGACCGCGCCGCGCATCGAGGTGCGCGCTTCGCGCCCGGACCGCGCCCGGTACCTTACCGACGCCTATCGCGATATCATCGCCGATCCAGCCGCCTTGGAGGCGATCCTGACCAGGTTGCCGAGCCATCACGGCGCCAAGCGCCGAACAGAATGGCGAGATCTGGCGCGATCGGGCGCCTTTGAGGCTTTGGCTCAGAGCCTGATCGAACACCACTATGATCCGGCCTATGAGCGCTCCGATCGCGGCGGCGGCCGGCGCAGTCTTGGCATCGTCGAGATGGATGACCTTGAACCTGCCGGCCGGCAGCGGACGGCCGAGCGGATTCTGCAGCTCCTAGCCCGTGATCCCGAGCCCCCGGGTAGCCGGGCGACATGACCCAAGGCACGCCCCGTCTGACCTCTCTGGCCCACGGCGGAGGCTGCGGCTGCAAGCTCTCTCCGCGGGTGCTTGGCGAAATCCTGGCCGGCGTGCCGCTCGCCGCCGCCTTCCCCGATCTCATGGTCGGGGCCGAGACCGCCGACGACGCGGCGGTCTGGCGACTGAACGAGTCTCAGGCCCTGGTCGCCACCACCGACTTTTTCATGCCCATCGTCGATGATCCGTACGACTTCGGCCGGATCGCGGCGACCAACGCCCTTTCGGACATCTACGCCATGGGCGCCAAGCCCATCCTCGCCCTGGCCGTCGTCGGCATGCCGGTGGGACGCCTTTCGGTGGGAACCATCGCCTCGATCCTGGCGGGAGGCGCGGCGGTGTGCGCCTCGGCCGAGATTCCGGTGGCCGGCGGCCACTCCATCGACAGCGTCGAGCCAATCTATGGCCTGGTGGCCCTGGGTCTCGTCCACCCAGATCGCCTGCTCAAGAACAGCACGGCGCGGGCGGGTGATGTCCTTATCCTCACCAAGGCGCTCGGCGTGGGCGTGCTGAGCGCCGCCTTTAAGCAGGATCGCCTGGAGCCTGGGGGCTATGAGGCCCTGCTGGCGTCCACCACCCAGCTCAACGGCGTCGGCGCCGAGCTCGCCACTATCGAAGGGGTGCACGCGCTCACCGACGTCACCGGTTTCGGCCTCCTTGGACATGCGCTGGAGATGTGCCGGGGCGCGCACCTATCGGCGGACCTCATCGCCGATCCGCCGCTGCTGGCCGGCGTCGAAACCCTGGCCCGGGCCGGTGTGCGCACCGGCGCGTCAGGGCGCAACTGGCAAAGTTACGGCGACAGCGTCACGTTTGACACTGAAATCCCCGATTGGCGCCGCGACATCCTGTGCGATCCGCAGACCAGCGGCGGACTGCTCATCGCCGTTGCGCCGGCGGCGGCGGTGGAGGCCCTCGCTTTGGCCAGGAGCCGGGGCTTTGGCCGCGCGATCCAAGTCGGTAGATTCCGTGCCGGCCCCGCCAAAATCTCAGTGCGCGGCTGAGGGAGCGGCTGATGCTGATCCTGAAGCCCAATTGCGAATGCTGTGACGCCGACCTGCCGCCCGAGAGCGGCGAGGCCCGGATCTGCTCCTTCGAATGCACCTTCTGCGCGGTCTGCGCCGATGACGTGTTGGCTGGCATCTGTCCCAACTGCGGCGGCGATCTGGTCCCGCGCCCTGCCCGAAAGGGCGCCATGCTGGCCAGGTTCCCAGCCTCGACAGAACGCTGCCTGCGCCCGGAGTCGTGCGCGTCGGCCTAGGACGTCCTCGACCGGGGCGACAGATTGGGCGATGACCGGGGCATGACCGGGCCTGTCGAATCACCGGCCGCGGCGCGCATCGCCCAGGTCCTGCTGCCGATGCCGTTGCCCGAGGCCTTTGACTACATCGAGCCAGCCGGTGTCGCGTTGTCGATCGGCGATCTGGTCGCCGTGCCGCTTGGACCACGCGTGGTGCGCGGCGTGGTGGTCGGCTTTCGGCCCGCGCAGGGCGGCAACCGCGCCCTAAAGACGGTCATCGAGCGGCTTGACGAGCCGCCGCTGCCGCCTCGCACCCTTGAGTTCATTCTGTGGGCCGCCCGCTACGCCGTGGACGCGCCGGGCCAGCCCCTGGCGATGGCTCTGAGGGGCCTTCGCGCGCCCAGGCCGAAGCCTGAACGGCATCTGGTGGCCACCGGCAAAACCCCCGCCCGCCCGACACCCGCGCGCCAAAGAGTGCTCGCCGCGGCGGCCCAGCCGATTCGTCGCCCAGACCTTGCCCGCGCCGCCGCCGTATCGAGCGGCGTGATCAAGACCCTGCTTGCCGATGGGGCCCTGGAGTGGGCGCCCGCCGAGGCCGCCCACCCTTTCGAGCCGCCCGACGTGGTCCGCCCTGGGGCGACGCTCAATCCCAGCCAGGCGGCGGCCGCCGCCGCGCTCAAGGCCATGGTGGCGGACGGACGATTCGCCACGGCGCTGCTCGATGGCGTCACCGGGTCGGGAAAAACCGAGGTCTATCTGGAAGCCGCCGCCGGCGCCTTGGCGCTCGATCAACGGGCTCAGGTTCTGGTGCTGTTGCCGGAAATCGCCTTGACCCAGGCGGTGATCGACCGCTTCGCCACCCGTTTCGGCGCGGTCCCGGCTCAGTGGCATTCAGGCGTCGCTCCGCCACGCCGGCGCCAGACCTGGGAAGCGGTGGCGAGCGGCGAGGCGCGCATCGTGATCGGCGCCCGCTCGGCGCTTTTTCTGCCCTTCGCCCATTTGAAACTGATCGTCGTCGACGAGGAGCACGATGGTTCCTACAAGCAGGAAGACGGCTTCATCTATCAAGCTCGCGACCTCGCCGTGGCCAGGGCGAAGATCGAGGACTGCGCGGTCATCCTGGCTTCGGCGACGCCCTCTCTCGAGACGCTGTGGAACGCCGCGGCGGGCCGCTACCAGTGGCTGCGCCTTGCCGACCGCCATGGCGCGGCGCGGCTTCCGGCCATCAGCCTGATCGATCTGCGGCAATCGCCGCCAGCGCCTGGCCGATGGCTGTCGCCGGCCCTGGTGGCCGCCATGAGCGAAACGCTCGCGCGCGGCGAACAATGCCTGTTGTTCCTCAACCGCCGGGGCTACGCGCCCCTGGTCCTTTGCCGGGCCTGCGGCGAGCGCATGAAGGCTCCCGACAGCGACTCCTGGCTGGTGGAGCACCGCTACAGCGGCCGACTGATCTGCCATCTGACCGGCTTTTCGATGGCCAAGCCGGATCGTTGTCCCGCCTGCGGGGCCAAGGACGCCCTGGTTTCCATCGGTCCTGGGGTGGAGCGCGTGGAGGAGGAGGCGCGGAGTTTGTTTCCAGACGCGCGCGTGGCTGTCTTTTCATCGGACACGATCACCGACGCCGCCGGCGCCCGCGCCCTCATCGAGGCCATGGCTGCGGGCGAATTCGACATCATGGTGGCCACCCAGGCGGCCGCCAAGGGCCACAACTTTCCGGGGCTGACCTTGGTGGGGGTGGTCGACGCGGACCTTGGCTTGCGCGGCGGGGACCTGCGCGCCGCCGAGCGCACCTATCAGCTGCTCACCCAGGTATCGGGACGGGCGGGACGGCGCGATCAGCCAGGCCGCGCCCTCATTCAGACCTGGGCTCCGGACCACCCGGTCATGCAGGCGATCGCGGCCGGGGACCGAGAGGCGTTCACGGCGGTGGAATTGGCCGAGCGCCAGGCGAGCGGCCTGCCGCCATTCGGCCGTCTGGCGGCGGTGATCGTCTCGGGCGCCGACCCGGGCGCCTTGGAAGCATTCGCGCGCGACCTGGCCGCCGCCTCGCCCAATGCCGACGGCGTCAGCGTCTTTGGGCCGGCCGACGCCCCCCTCGCCATGGTGCGTGGCCGGCAGCGCAAGCGTTTTCTGGTCCGCGCCGACCGCACCGTCGATCTGCAGGCCTTTCTGGCCGCCTGGCGCGCCCGGGTCAGACCGCCGGGTTCGGTGCACGTCGCCATCGACGTCGATCCCTACAGTTTTCTCTAGCGGCGCCGGCTCTCACGGGGGCTTGGCCGACCCGCCCACGCAATGAGAGATTGATCGGGGCCGGCGAGGCTGGTCTTTAGGCGCCATGTCGCAGTTCCTGACCGGCGAGGTGTTGGCGTCCTTCGTCGCCCTGACCTTCCTCGAAATCGTCCTGGGCATCGACAACATCGTCTTCCTGGCCGTGGCCGTGCACAGGCTCAAGGAAGCCGAGCGCCCCAGCGGCCGCCGAATCGGCCTGTCGCTGGCGATGGTCCTGCGCATTTTCATGCTGATCGGCCTGGTCTGGATCATCCGGCTGGACGTGGCGGTCTTTCAGTTCATGGGCCGAAGCTTCACCGTCAAGGATCTGGTGCTGATCGCCGGGGGGCTCTTCCTGCTGGGCAAAGGCACCACCGAAATCCACGACGCCATCGAGGGGCGGGATGACGGCAATGCCGAGGACGAAGGCGGCGCGGGCTTTGCCGGCGTGATCATCCAGATCGGCCTGATCAATATCATCTTTTCGCTCGATAGCGTGATCACCGCGGTGGGCATGACGACCAATCTGCCGGTGATGATCGCCGCCGTGGTCGCGTCGACCCTGGTGATGCTGTTCGCCGCCAAGCCGGTGGGCGATTTCATTCATCATCGGCCGACTACCAAGATGCTCGCCCTGTCTTTCATATTGTTGGTTGGCGTGGCCCTGGTCGGCGATGGCCTCGGCTTCCACCTGCCTCGCGCCTATCTCTATTTCGCCATCGCCTTTTCCCTGTTCGTGGAGTTCCTCAACACCGCCTATCACCAGGCGCGCCGGCGCAAGGCGCCCTGAGGGCAGCGCGGGGTGGACCGGGGGCCCGCGACGGATTGTCGCAACCAGTCAAGCTTGAGGCGCCGATTTCACCGCAAATCGCGATTCGCATCCCGTCCCGCGCGGCGCGACCGTCGGCCTCACGAGAGCCGGTTCTGCTTGGCGGGTCTGCAACGATCGCCCGCCCAGATTGCGAAGGCGCAAGACTTTCGGCGCGGTTGCGCGTCGACGCGATAGTTAAATTCCGTTAACGCTGGACTCAATAGCGCATTCAGCTTCCGCGACCGCGCGAACACGGGCGTGTATTGGAAAAAAATAGGCCAGATTTCTGTGGGACTCGCAGAACATAATTTCGGGTTACATCGCCGACTGAAGTATAGTATTCAGATCAAGTGACTCGCCATCGGCGGTGATGCACGACCAGCCGACGCGGTCAATTCCGGCCGCCGTCACGATACTGCGACCATAAAGACTCTTTTCATTCTCTTGAGGCATGGCTACCTCAGGTCGCAGAAGTTCGGGGGAGTAATCCGTAGTGCATCAACGCATCCGAGCGACCGTGAGTTCCGTCGCCGTGGCTCTGATCCTTTGCCTCAGCCCAGGCGGGGCATCGGCCGAATCCTACTGGCAGTGTGTGCCCTTCGCCCGCTTGATGTCGGGTATCCAGATATTCGGCGATGCCCATACCTGGTGGCAGCAGGCCGCCGGCCGGTACCAGACCGGATTCACTCCCAAAGCCGGGGCGGTTCTGTGCTTCAAGCCGACCGGCCGTATGCGCCTGGGCCACGTCGCGGTTGTCAGCCAGGTGCTCACCGACCGCATCATCCAGATCACCCACGCCAACTGGTCGATCATCGACGGCGCGCGCGGACAGGTTGAACAGAATGTCACGGTGATCGACGTCTCGCCGGGCGGAGACTGGAGCCAGGTCAAGGTGTGGTACGATCCCTCGCGCAATCTGGGCGCCACCACCTATCCCACCTACGGCTTCATCTATCAGGACGCCGCCGCGTCGCGGTTCGCCGTCGCCCAGGACACCGCCGTCGCCATGGCCCAGAACGCCGCCAACCGCGTCGTCGCCGCCGTGCGGCCCGGCGCTTCTCCGCTGCAGATGCTCGGCCAAGTGGCCGATTCCACCGACCGCATCGCCGCGCTCATCCAATTGGCGACCGGCCAGGGCGGATCCGACAAGCGCTAGCGGCCCCGCTGGAACCGCAGCGGCGAACCCTCGAGCTTCCTGGCCGGGGGGCCGGCGCCATGGCGGCGCTGGATTTTGGCCCGATCGAACGGGCCGTGGACGTCGTTTTCCTGCACGCCACTGGCTTCAACGCCCTCACCTATCGCCACGTCCTGGCCTCCTTGGCCAAGCGTTATCGCGTCTTGGCCATCGATCAGCGGGGGCATGGAGCCTCGAGCCTTTCGGCGCCTTTGGGCGAACGCCACGACTGGCTCGGCTATCGCGATGATCTCCTGGCCGCCTTGGAGGCCCTTGACCTCTCTGACGTGACTATCTCGGGCCACTCCATGGGGGGAACCGTTTCGCTCCTGGCGGCCGCCCAGGCGCCTGATCGCGTCCGCCGGCTGGTGTTGTTCGATCCGGTCATCCCGCCAGCGGAGCTGCGCGGCGCCGCGCGAAGCTCCCCCATGGTGCAGGCCGCGGCGCGCCGCCGGGCGGAATTTCCAAGCCGGGCCGATGCGCTGAACTCCTATCGCGGCCGCGGGGCGTTCAAGACCTGGCCCGAAGCGATGCTCGCCGACTATGTCGCGGCGGCCTTCAGGGACCTGCCNNCTGGCGGCGGCGTTGGCGCGGTCGCGATGCCCGATTGACATCTTCAAGGCGGACCTCAACTCCACCTGTCACCTTGGCGCCCTCGCCCAAGCGGCGGAGCTGGCAAGCCGCGTCCACATCGAAACCGTGGCCGGCGCCAGCCACTTTCTGCCCATGGAGCGGCCCGACATCGTGCAGGCGGCCCTGCGCGGGGCCATCGAGAACGGGGCCGTCGGGCCTCGCTAGGCCGCCGCCGCTCCGAACAGCTCAGACCAGCGGCGCTTGCGGCGGCGCTTCCAGCTGGCCCGGTGGTAGGCGTCCGAAACGATCAGGGGAACGACCGTGGTGGCTTCGGCGAACACCATCTGCTCGTGAGTCACGTCCACCTTGCCCCAGGAACAGGCTTCCTTGAGCGTGGAGGAGGAGCAGGCGCCGTCACGCACGTCGGCGACGGTGATCTGCACGGCGTATTTGTGCATCTCCGCCTCAAGCCCGAGAATTTCGGCGCAGACGACGGTGTCCTGGGCGAAGTTCTTCGGCACGCCGCCGCCGACCATGAACAGGCCCGTGGTTCCGGCGGCGATCTTCACATCGGTGAGTTCGCGAAAGTCGGCCACTGAGTCGATGCTGACATAAGGCTGCTTGGCGCCGATCCGTTCGACCTGGTGCTTGACCAAGCCAAAGCCCGCCGAGCTGTCGGTGAAGGCCGGACAGAAAATCGGGCAAGCTTCCTCGAAGGCGGTCTGGATGAGGCTTGCGCTCTTCTTGGCCTTGCCCGACGCCAGCCACCGGCCGATCTCACCGATGAACTCCCGGGAGGAATAGGGCCGCGGCTCCAGTCCATCGGCGATGGTCTTGATGGCGTGGTCGCAGGCCTGCAGCTCCTCTTCATCGATGTAGGTATCGTAGATGCGGTCGATCAGAAGGGCGCGCAGGTCGCGGTCGTCCACGTCGCCCTGGGCCTGATAGTGCTGGAACCCCAGGGCCTCGAAGAAGTCCATGTCGATGATCGCCGCTCCGGTGGCCACCACCACGTCGGCCATGCCGAACTTCAGCATGTCGCGCCAGACGTGCATGCAGCCGCCGGCGCTGGTCGAGCCGGCCAGGGTGATCCACACCGAACAGGCGTCGTCCTCGATGGCCATGGAAAGGATGTCGGCCGCTCTGGCGGTGTCGCGGGAGGTGAAGCTCATCTTGCGCATGGCGTCGATGACCGGCCGCGCGTCATGGCCGGTGATGTCCACGTGCTCGACGACTTTCGACAGCAGGGCCGCTTTTGTGTTGGGCGTGGGCGTGGTCATGCCCCCTACCGCCGCTTGCGCCTCTTGCCTCTCGGGCGGGTAAGCCTGACGACGGTCTCGGTCTCGATCTTGGGCGTGGGTATGGAGCGCGGCGCCAGGCCGAACATCGACGCCATGGGAGCGTCGTCCACCTCGACGGTCTCGACTTCGCCAAAGCCGTTGAAGCGGGTGGCCATGGCGACGCCATAGGCGCCCAGCATGCCGATCTCCACATAGTCGCCTTCGCTGACGTCCTGCGGCAGCCAGAAAGGTCCGGGCATATGGTCGACCGAATCGCAGGTGGGGCCGTAGAAGTGGAACGGCTTTAGGGGGGCTTGCGCCGCGCCCGCCGCGCGAACCAGCTTGACGGGAAAGCGCCACCTGCTGTGCGCCGCGTCGAACAGCGAGCCATAGGCGCCGTCGTTCAGATACAGGGCGTCATCCTTGCGCAGCTCCACGCGGGTGAGCACCGATGCGCCTTCGGCCGCCATGGCGCGTCCCGGCTCGCACCAAAGCTGCGTGGTTTCGTGGACCATCATGTCATCAAAGCCGCGGTCGATGGCGGCGACATAGTCGGCAAGATCGGGCGGAGTCATGCCCGGATAGGCCGACGGAAAGCCCCCGCCCACGTCGACCACGTCGGCAAACACCCCGGCGCGCACCAGGGCGCGGGAGGCCTGGGCCATGGCCGCCTGGTAAGCGGAAGGACGCAGGCACTGGCTCCCCACATGGAAGGAGACGCCCATGAGGTCCTGGGTGGCCCGCCGGACGGCCAGCAGCAGGGCTGGCGCCTTGGCCGCCGGGGCGCCGAACTTGCCCGACAAGGTGTAGGCGGCGCCAGCCGCTTCGACGTCCAGCCGAACAATGAGGTTGAGATCCTTCGCCCCGCCGGCGCACTCGATGATCTTGGCCAGTTCCTCGTGGCTATCCAGCGCGAAGGTCCGCACGCCATAGTCGTGGTAGGCGGCGGCGATGGCGGCCCGGCTCTTGACCGGATGCATGAAGGCCAAGCGCGCGCCGGGCGCGTTGGCCGTCACCGCTTCGATCTCGGGGATCGAGGCGACATCGAAGGCGCGAATGCCATTTTGCGCCAGGGCGCGGATCATCCACGGTGAAGGATTGGTCTTCACCGCATAAAGCACGTCACCTGTGAAGTGTGTCCTGAACCAGCGCGCCGCTACGGCCACCGCGCCCGGCCGCACCAGGGCGACAGGACGTTCCGGAGACCGCTCGCGGACCAGGTCCAGGGGAGAATGATACGTGTGCAATTCACGTAAACCCCTGTCGATTGTTAAACCCAGGCCGGCGTTAGCAGCGCTTTTGAGGACTTCGGGTCCGCCGGAGCGGTGCGAGATAGGGGCCTAATCCGGCAATGTAAAGGCAAAACCTCGCAACAGCGACTCGCGCGCGCCCGCGAGTGGGCTGGACCGGCGGTGATCCGCCGTGTCATGAATCCTTCGCGGCGCGCGAGGATGAATGGCGCCCGACAGGGCCACCGCCGACTTAAGGATCAGCCGCCGCCGATGACCCTCGCCGCAGCCGCCGTTCTCTCGGTGCGAAATGTCAGCAAGGCATTCGGCGACACCCGCGCGCTGGACGATGTTTCCATGGACGTGCGCCGCGGCGACATGATCGCCCTCATCGGCGCCTCCGGATCGGGAAAGTCGACCCTGCTGCGGGCGATCGCAGGCTTGGTGGCCATCGACGCGGGCGAAGGTCAAATCGACGGCTTTGACGAACGGCTTCAGGAACGCGGCCGGCTGACCGACAAGATCCGCGCCGCGCGGGCGCGGATGGGCTTCATCTTCCAGCAGTTCAATCTGGTCGGCCGCCTGACTCTTTTCACCAATGTCGCTCTGGGCTCGCTCGGTCGCATCGGTTTTTGGCGAGGATTGCTCGGTCTGTGGCCACCGGAGACCAAGGCCGCGACCATGGCCGCTCTGGCCCGGGTGGGCGTCGCCCAGTATGCCGGCCAGCGGGCGGGCACGCTTTCCGGCGGACAGCAGCAGCGCGCGGCCATCGCCCGGGCTCTGGTGCAGCGGGCCAAGATCATCCTGGCCGATGAGCCGGTGGCCTCGCTCGATCCGGTGTCGGCCCGTCGCGTCATGGACATTCTGCGCGATCTCAACCGCGGCGACGGACTGACGGTGGTCGTCAGTCTGCATCAGGTCGATTACGCTTTGCGCTATTGCGATCGGGTCATCGCGCTCAAGGCCGGCAAGATCGTCTATGATGGAGCCACCTCCGGGCTTGGCCAGGATCGTCTGATCGACATCTATGGGCCGCAGTTCCAGGACGCCTTTTGGGAAGGACCGCCGACATGATCACGCGCCGAGCGTTCGCCGCCCTGGCCGCCG
>PMOM01000062.1 GCA_003161535.1 Caulobacteraceae bacterium
GAGACGGCCAACGGCGTCGGCTACAGCGCGCGGGCGATGGTGAAAAGCCTCAAGATCGGGCCGATCCGCATGACCGACGTGCCGGTGTCGATCAACCAGAACCCGATGAGCGTGTCGCTGCTGGGCATGCCGTTTCTCAAGCGCCTGGACTCCTTCGAGGTGCGCGGCGACCGATTGTATCTTCGCGGGCGGGGGTGACGGCGGGGTCGCCCGCAACCTTGCGGTCACACAATCGTCCATTAACTGCTATCTAAGCGGCGGGTGACATTAAGAGTCGGGATGAGCGCGGGCGGCATGAGCGATCAGGCGATCGAGGAGCGCACCGAAGCGGTGGCGCGCCGCGGCGTGATGCGGGTGATTCTGGCCCAGCCGCGCGGCTTTTGCGCCGGCGTGGTCCGGGCCATCGACATCGTCGAGCGGGCGCTCGACAAGTTCCAGACGCCGATCTATGTGCGCCACGAGATCGTCCACAACCGCCATGTGGTGGATAGCCTGAAAGCCAAGGGCGCGATCTTCGTCGAGGAGCTTTCCGAGGTGCCCGACGGGGCGCACACGGTGTTCAGCGCCCACGGCGTCGCCCAGTCGGTGGTGGCGGCGGCGGCGGCGCGGAGCCTGCCGGTGCTGGACGCCACCTGCCCGCTGGTCTCCAAGGTGCACGCCCAGGCCAAGCGCTATGTGCGCCAGGGCCGCACGATGATCCTCATCGGCCACGCCGGCCATCCGGAGGTGGAGGGCACCATCGGCCAGATCGACGCGCCCGTGTATCTGGTCTCCACCGAGGCGGACGTGGCGGCGCTGGATATCGCGGTGGACACGCCCCTGGCCTATGTCACCCAGACCACCCTCAGCGTCGATGACACCAAGGCGGTGATCGCCACGCTGAAGGCGCGGTTTTCCGACATCATCGGGCCGGACACTTCCGACATCTGCTACGCCACCCAGCATCGCCAGACCGCCGTGCGCGACATGTGCAAGATGGTCGAGGTGATCCTGGTGGTGGGGGCCAGGAACAGCTCCAATTCCAATCGCCTGCGCGAGATCGGCATCGAGGAGGGCATTCCGAGCTATCTGATCGCCGACGCCTCGGCGCTCGATCCGGCCTGGGTGGCGGGCAAGGAGGCGGTGGGGCTGACCGCCGGGGCCTCGGCGCCCGAGGAGCTGATCGCCGAGGTCATCGAGGCGCTCAAGCGCCTGGGCCCGGTGAAGGTCGAACCCATGGAGGGGGTGAAGGAAGACATCGAGTTTCGCCTGCCCGCCGAGCTGCGGACGTGAGAGACCGGTCGATCGATCGAGGGGCAGTTCGGCGGCTTTTTCTCCACCGCGAAGCGGTCATTTAACCACGAAGCACACAAAGCTCACGAAGCGAGGCCGGGCCGTCCGACGATGCAACTTCGGCGCCGAGCAATCGAGCAGAAGAGATTCTGGGGCGCTTCGCGCCTTTTCTTCTTCGTGTGCTTGGTGAGCTTCGTGGTAAAATTCTAAATCTGAATGACGCGCCCTGGCCATAAATACAGGCTAGGGACGGCGGCGATTGAGTGATTTTGACAAGGAGGGGGCCGTGGGTCTTCCCGTTTCGGCCGTGGCGCGGATCGGCGCCTACATCGCCAGGCAGCATCTGAGCGGCGCCAAGCGCTATCCGCTGGTGCTGATGCTCGAGCCATTGTTCCGCTGCAACCTGGCCTGCGCCGGCTGCGGCAAGATCGACTATCCCGACGAGATCCTCAACCAGCGCCTCAGCTTCGATCAGTGCATGGCGGCGATGGACGAGTGCGGCGCTCCGGTGGTCTCCATCGCCGGCGGCGAGCCGCTGTTGCATCGCGATATGCCCAAGATCGTTCGCGGGTTCCTGGCCAAGAAGAAGTTCGTCATCCTGTGCACCAACGCCCTGCTGCTGACCAAGAAGATCGATCAGTTCGAGCCGAATGCGATGTTCACCTGGTCGATCCATCTGGACGGCGACAAGGCCATGCACGACAAGTCGGTGTGCCTGGACGGCGTCTATGAGACGGCCATCGCGGCCATCAAGCTGGCCAAATCCAAGGGCTTCCGGGTCAGCATCAACTGCACACTGTTCGACAACGCCGTCCCCGAGCGCGTGGCCGCCTTCCTCGACGAAATGAAAAAGATCGGGCTGGACGGCACGACGATTTCCCCCGGCTACGCCTATGAGCGGGCGCCCGACCAGGACAGCTTCCTGAACCGCACCAAGACCAAGCAGCTTTTCCGCGACATCTTCGCGCTGGGCGACGGCGGCAGGAAGTGGTCGTTCACCCAGTCGACCATGTTCCTGGACTTTCTGGCCGGCAACCAGGCCTATCACTGCACGCCGTGGGGCAACCCGACGCGAACCGTCTTCGGCTGGCAGAAGCCCTGTTATCTGCTTGGCGAAGGCTATGCGGCGACGTTCAAGGAATTGATGGAGGACACCGCCTGGGATGACTACGGCGTCGGCAATTACGAAAAATGCCAGGACTGCATGGTGCACTCCGGCTTCGAGGCCAGCGCGGTCACCGACACCATGAAGCATCCTTTGAAGGCGCTCGGCGTCAGCCTGCGCGGCGTGCGCACGCGCGGGCCGATGGCCAAGGATATCTCGATCGCGGACCAGCGGCCGGCGGACTTCGTCTTCTCAGGCCACGTCGATGCGATGCTCGCCGAGATAAGGACATCCAATCCCCGGGCCAAGAAGGTCGAGCGCGTCTCCTAGGGCGCGAAAGGCGAACTCGGCTTCCCGCGCCGTCCGCAGCAGGGCGGGCAGTTCCCACGGCCGGGCGATGAGCGCCCGCAGCACCGAAGCGATATCCACCTCGCCATCGGCCTTGAAGCCCGCCTGGGCGGCGCGGGGCAGGGCGCGATGGGCGGGATCCGACACCGCGCGCAGGACGGCGAAGGGCAGACCGGCGGCGGCGACCAGATGCGATTCCATGTCCACGGCGATGGCCCCGGTTTGAGCGCGCAGCGCGGCCTTGGCCGCAATGCCGGCCGCCATGGCCCCGCTCGACGCGATGGCGCCGCGCCGGGCGCCCGGCAGGGCCGCCATCAGCCGATCGGCCCAGGCTTGGTTGGCGGCCACGCCGCCCACGGCCTCGCCCACCACCAGATCGCCGGCCGCGAGGAAGGGATCGAGGCCGCCGCAGAGCCCGAAACTGATCACCGCCGCGGGGCGCTCGGCCAAGGCTTCGGCCAGGCCCCGGCCAGCGATGGCCACCCGCCCGGCCCCCGCCGCGATCCGCGCCTCGCGCTTCATGCCGACGACGATGAGGAGGTGAGTCATTGCCAGCGGGGCCCCGGATGCACCCCGCCCCCTCCGTCCCAGTCTTTGCGTTTTCTGGGCAAGCAAGAGCCGCGCGCCACCTCCCCCGTAAGAGGACAGGGGAGGATTGAAGGAAGTGGCGCCTCTCTATCCCTCCCCCGCGCAGCGGGGGAGGGGGACCACGAAGTGGTGGAGGGGGCGGAAGCCCCCCTCACATTCCCCACGCCACCCGCCCGGTGTTCGCCGCGCGCAGGTTGCGGTAGCGGGCCAGAGCCCAGAGGGGGAAGACGGCCCGGTAGCCGTGGTAGCGCAGATAGAAGACGCGGGGAAAGCCGCCGCCGGTGTAACCGGGCTCCTCCCAGGCGCCGCTCTCGTCCTGATGCGCCGAGAGCCAGGCGATTCCCCGCTCAACGGCCGGATGATCGGCGCGGCCGGCGGCCATCAGGCCCAGCAGGGCCCAGGCGGTCTGCGAGGCGGCCGAGGGGGCGGCCTCGTGGCCACGGTAGTCGAGGCGGTAGGACTCGCAGCCTTCGCCCCAGCCGCCGTCGCCGTTCTGGATGTCGATCAGCCAGTTCGCGGCGCGGGCGACCATGGGAGTTTGCGCGTCCAGGCCGGCGGCGTTGAGCGCGCAAAGCACCGACCATGTTCCGTAGATGTAGTTGACGCCCCAGCGGCCAAACCAGCTGCCGTCGGCGAGCTGTTCGCGCTGAAGAAAAGCCAGGGCCGCCTTCATGCGCGG
>PMOM01000012.1 GCA_003161535.1 Caulobacteraceae bacterium
AGCGTGCGCGCCGTGCTGGCCAGACATCCGACGCTGGAACCGGGCGAGGCCTTCGCACTCAATAACCCCTATGCCGGGGGCACCCATTTGCCCGACATCACCGTGGTCATGCCGGTGTTCGCGGCCAAGGGCGCGCCCGAGCCCGCCTTCTTCGTCGCCGCCCGCGGCCATCACGCCGATGTCGGCGGCATCCAGCCAGGCTCCATGCCGCCGTTCTCCCACGTCATCGGCGAGGAGGGGGTGATGCTGGACGCCCTGCCGATCATGCGCAGAGGCGTCTTTCTGGAGGCGCAGACCCTGGCCGCCCTGCACGCGGGGCCCTGGCCGGCGCGGGCGCCGATGCGCAACATCGGCGATCTCAAGGCGCAGATCGCCGCCTGCCAGGCGGGCGCCGCGGCCGTGCTGGCGATGATCGTCGCCCACGGACCGGGCGAGGTGGCGCGCTACATGGATTTCGTCCAGCAGAACGCCGAAGCCTGTGTGCGCCGCGCGGTGGGCAAGCTCGCCAATGGCGCGGCCAAGGTCCCCATGGACGGCGGCGGCGAGATCGCCGTGACCATCACCGTCGATGCGCCGGCTGGCGAGGCGAGCCTGGATTTTCGCGCCAGCAGCCCTCAGCTCACCTCCAATTTCAACGCCCCCGCCTCCATCGTCGATGCGGCGACGCTCTATGTCTTTCGCACCCTGGTGGACGACGACATCCCCCTCAACGCCGGCTGCCTGACGCCGTTGAAGGTGTTGGTGACCGAAGGCTCGATGCTCAGCCCGCTGCCTCCCGGCGCGGTGGTGGCCGGCAATGTCGAGACCAGCCAGCACATCGTCGACGCGCTCTATGNNCGGCAATATTACGAGACGATCTGCGGCGGGGCCGGGGCGACGGCGGCGGCCGATGGGGCCAGCGCCGTGCACACCCACATGACCAATTCGCGCCTTACCGATCCGGAAATCCTCGAGCGGCGGTTCGAGGTGCGCATCGAGAGTTTTGGCGTGCGCAAGGGCTCCGGCGGCCGAGGCGCTCATAAAGGCGGCGACGGATCGGCGCGGCGCATCCGTTTTCTCGCCTCCCTGCAGGCGGCCCTGCTTTCGACACGGCGGAGCCACAGGCCCCAGGGTCTCGCCGGGGGCCAAGCGGGCCAGGCGGGAAGACAGCGGTTGATCGGCGCGGGCGGAGCGGTAAAGGAACTGCCCGGATGCTTCGCCATTGATGTCGAGGCCGGCGACATCCTCGAAATTGAAACGCCCGGAGGCGGCGGGTTTGGCCCACCGACCAGCAAGACAAGGAAGACCCCATGACCGCGCCCGCCTTGGTTCTCGCACTTTCCCTGGTCGCCGCAGGCGCGACGTCGACGCCGGCCGCGGCCCGCGCGGCCGATCCGCCGCCGGCCCAGGCATCCCTTCCCGCCCCCGCCGAGCCCGGTGAGCCCTTGCCATCGGGCGCCCCCAGCAACCCCTATGAGCTGACGGCCTGGTGTTACGGCGCGCTGGGCGAGTATCTGCACATCTATGAGGTCGTGAAGCCCGATCTGAGGGACATCGACCGCATGTTCGGCTCCTCGGTGAAGAACGAGAAGGAGCCCTATGCCGACGACATGACCGCCGCGCGCCATGAGCTGAAGGTCCTGGCCGCCGCCGTCGAAGCGGCCGAAAAGGCCAGCCCGACGCCCATCGCGCCGCGCGGCGCGGATGCTCTCAAGCACGGCCAGGCGATCTGGAATCCGGCCGAGACCAAGACGCACCGAGAACTGGCCCGCGCCTGGCTCTCCTGGGCGCTGCCCGACCGGTGCGACAGCGTCGCGCGCACCCTGGCGGCCAACTCGCGCCTGCTGGGCCAAGCCCTGAAATACAATGCGCCGCCGCCCGAAGACACGCCGCCCAGCCCGGCTCCCCCGCCGCCGACCGACGCCGCGCCGCCGGGCCCCGAGGTGACGCCCGCGCCCGCGGGCGATGCCCCGGTCGCGCACGACACGCCGATCGCGCCGCCCAGCCCCGCGCCCGCCTCGCCCGACGCGCCGAAGCCGGGACCGACGCCCTAAGGCGGCGGCTGGCCGGGGGCGATGATGCTTGCCGACGCGCCGGCCGACACCGCGCCCATCGCCATCGCGGCGGCCGTGCAATCGGTGGTGGTCAACGGCGCGCGCCTGCCGCCGGCGGTGGGCGACGCCGCCTTCGCCATCGCGCGGGTGTCTCCACTGGCCCTGGCGACCAGCGAGCGGCTCGATGAGGCTTTGAGCTCGGCGCCGGGCTTTTCACTCTTCCGCCGCACCTCGAGCCTGGGGGCCAATCCCACCACCCAGGGCGCTTCCTTGCGCGGGATCGCCGGCTCGGGGGCCAGCCGGGCTCTGGTCAGCCTGGACGGCGTTCCGCAGAACGATCCCTTCGGCGGCTGGGTGATCTGGACCTCGCTACCGCCGGAGACTGTCGATGGGGCGAGTCTCGTGCGAGGGGCCGGCGCGGGGCCCTATGGCGCCGGAGCCCTGACCGGGGTGGTCGATCTGCAGGAGCCGGCGCGTGTGGCCGGAGGGTCGGCGGGAGAGGCGAGCTTCGGCGATCACGGCTATCGGCGAGCCAGCGGAGTCGTCGCGGTGACGGACGCTCCGGTCTCGCTGATCCTCAACGCCGCCAGCGAAAACAGTGATGGCTGGATCCCGGTGCGCCAGGGCCGCGGCGCCGCCGACCGCCCGCTGACCTTGAGCGACTGGACCGCCGGCGCGCGCATCGAGGCCGATCTTGGCGCCGTTGCCCTTGCCGCCCGCCTGGCCGGCTATGACGAGCGGCGCGGGGCCGGAACCCTCGACGCCAACTCCCGCGAGCGTGGCGCCCAGGCCAGCATCACGGCGGCGGCGCAACCGACGGCGAGCGCGCTCGGCTGGCGGCTGCAAGCATGGCTGCTGGCCTCCAACCTTTCCAACACTTCGGCGGCGGTTTCCGCCGATCGCGACACGGCCACCCTGGCCAACGACCAGTACGCCACCCCGGCGGTGGGCGTGGGCTTCAACGCCGCCATCCGCCGCGCCGCCGCCCGTCACAGCTGGGAGATTGGCGTCGATATCCGGCAAACCTCCGGCGAGAGCCGTGAACATCTCTACAGCCAGGGGGTGGCGACCGGCGACCGGGTTTCCGGCGGTGATACCCTGGTCGCCGGACTCTATGGCGAGGCGAGCGAGAGCCTTGGCGCCTGGCTGGTCACCGGCGGCGGCCGACTAGACCTGTGGCGCGACTATGCCGGCAAGCTCATCCAGACCGGCGCCAGCCCCCTCGACGAGCATCCCGCCGACCGCTCCGGCGTGGCGCCCACCGGGCGGATCGGACTGCGACGGGACATCGCTGGGAGCCTTTACATGCGCGCCGCGGCCTATGCCGGCTTTCGGCCCGCCACCTTGAATGAGTTGCACCGCTCCTTTCGCGTCAAGAACGACGTGACGGAGGCCAATGCCAATCTCAATCCGGAACGACTTTACGGAGGCGAGGCGGGCGTGGGTGGCGGTGGCGCGTGGCGCTGGGACGTGACCGCGTTCTATAATCGGCTGGAGGGCGCCATCACCAACGTCACGGTGGCGCGCGGGCCGGTGCGCGATCCCATCGCCGGTTTCATTCCGCTGGGTGGGACGCTTTTCGAGCGCCAGAACGTCCGCGCGGTGAATGCCGTTGGCGTGGAGGCGGACCTCGACCGCCCGCTCACTCCCCGCCTGTCGCTGGAGCTGGCCGCCAACCTCACTCGCGCCCGCGTCGATGGCGGCGCCGCGGCGCCCCAGCTGACCGGACTGCGCCCGGCCCTCACCCCGCAGGCGACGGCCACCGCCGCCCTGGACTGGCGGGTTGTGGAACGTCTGAGCATCTCGGGCGAACTTCGCTATGAGAGCGCGCGGTTTGACGATGACCTCAACACGCGCAGGATCGCCGGCGGGGCCACGGCCGGCGCCCGAGCCACCTGGCGCGTCAGTTCGGCGGTGAGCTTCTATCTTGCCGCCGACAATCTCTTCAACGCCGCCATCCAGACCAGCCGCTCGGCCGACGGGGTGGTCACCTATGACGCGCCACGCATGGTGCGCATCGGCGCGAGCCTGAGACGATGAGAGGCGAGCGGCGGCGCGGGCGGAGCCGTTATTGGCGCTCCGCGTTGTTGGCCACATTGGAGGGCGCATCATGCCTGTGATGAAATACCGAATTCACGGCCCCGGCCTGCCGCCGCGCCCCACCCAGCTTCCGGTGCCTGGATGGGCTGGCGAGGCCCAGCCCCGCGCCGACGGATCGCACGAGCAGATCTGGCACTGCATCCCGTTCTCGGAGGGGGCCAAGTACGGCGTGGAACTGCTCTATCCGTTCGAGCAGGAGCTGCGGGTGACCACCTTTCGCGGCCGGGTGAAGCTCGAGGCGGACTGGGGCCCCGACCCCGGCAACGGCCTCAACTGGCCACCGTTCCGTCCCTTCGGCGAGGCCTTCTATTCCTACCAGATCGTGCTGGACCTGCTGGTGGAACCGCAATGGGCGATCCGCACCGAACCGCATCCGCGCTTCTATGCCGATACCACGTCCAGCACGCCGATCGCCGTGCCGGCGCTGATCCGCACGAGCTGGTGGCCGATGATCTTTTTCGTGATCTTCAAAGCCCCGCCCAAAGGGGTGACCCACGTCTTTCGCAAGGGCGAAGGATTCGCCCAGGTCCTGGTAATTCCCGCCGAGCCCGACCTCATCCTGGAGCCGATGGGCGAGGCGGAAGCCGCCGAGCGGGAGCTGAGGTCACGGCGCATCCGCGACAGCCGCGACACCCTTTCGGAAGGCACGCGCTGGCTTTCCACGACCAATACGGTGTTCGACGGCACCTATCGCCACATGCTGCGGGCCGCCAAGGCGCGCGAGCGCGGCGCCTGATTGGGCGCCGCGCCGCTAGCTACAAGACTAGTAGTTGTTGTGATGATGGTGGTGGTGATGGCGGATGATCACGACACGCCGATAGTGGCGGCGGTAGCGAGGCCGGACATAGTGGTGGTGATGGTGATGGGGAACGACGACGACCGGAACATACTGGGCCTCGATCAGGCGCGCCCCGCCGTGCTCTTCCTGCGCATCGGCCAGCTGTAGCCGCTCAAGCGCGTTGGGAATCGGATCGAGCAGTTCGGAGAACGATTGAGCCGGCGGGACCGCGGGCGCGGCGGCGGTGGAGGCGCCGGCCGAAGCCGCCGGAAAGGCGACCAGGGACGAAATCGCGCCTATGACGCCAAGGGTGGTCTTATCCATCTTTGCTTGCTCCAAGGAAGCCCTGCGCGGCCAGACGGCGGCGCAGCGCCGCACCCACAGAGGTCCGGCTAGGGGGTAACGCCGAATCAACGCCGAGCGATCCCTGGCGGGCGCGGGTTTTCACTCCGCCTCATAGTTGAGCAAGGGCCCCAGCCATCTCTCGGCCGTCTTCACGTCCCATCCCTTGCGCGCCGCATAGTCTTCCACCTGATCGCGCTCGATCTTGCCGACGCC
>PMOM01000107.1 GCA_003161535.1 Caulobacteraceae bacterium
ATCACGCCGCGGTCGAGGATGGCTGGCACGAACCCGCCGCCGATGCCCTGGATCTTGTGCGGTCCCGGCGCGCCGCCGGAAAGCACCGGCGAGCCAGTGGGCTCGACGGCCACCATGCGCACCGAGGGTTTGCGAGCCTTGAGCACCTGGCCGACGCCGGTGATCGTGCCGCCCGTCCCCACCCCTGAGACCACCACATCGACGCGCCCGGCGGTGTCGTTCCAGATCTCCTCGGCGGTGGAGATGCGATGGATCATCGGGTTGGCGGGGTTCTCGAACTGCTGGGGCATGACCGAGCCGGGAATCTCGCCGAGCAGCTCGCGGGCGCGGGTCACCGCGCCGGCCATGCCCTTTTCCGCCGGCGTCAGTTCCAGCCGGGCGCCCAGAATCAGCAGCATTTTGCGCCGCTCGATGGACATGCTTTCGGGCATCACCAGGATCAGCTTCAGCCCCTTGGCGGCGGCCACGAAGGCCAGAGCGATGCCGGTGTTGCCGCTCGTCGGCTCGATGATGGTGGTGTCGGCCTTGACGCGCCCTTCGGATTCCAGCGCCTCGATCATGGCCAGGCCGATGCGGTCCTTCACCGAGGCCAGGGGGTTGAAGAACTCCAGCTTGGCCAGCACCTCGCCCTTCGGTTTCAGCGCCGCCGACAGCCTGGGCAGCCGGACCAGCGGCGTGTCGCCGATGGTGTCGAGGACGGAGTCATAGATCTTGCCCCTGCCCGCGCGGCGATGGCGAGAGGCTTTGTCCTCGTTGGCGGCATCCATGGGGGTTCTCGCGGGGGCTCTTGACGGAAAGGCGGGCTGGGACCTTAGGGCGCCGGACGGTGCTTTTGAAGGCGAACCTGCTCGGCGCCGACACCGGGCCGGACCATCGCGGCTCTTGACGCGACCCCGTCTTCGGGAGGCAAATATGAACAACGATAAGCTTGAGGGAGAAGGCCGTGAAGCGGGCCTATGATCTGGTGATCCGCGGCGGGCGGGTGGTCGACGGTTCCGGCGGTCCGGCCTTCGACGGTGACGTGGCCGTGAAGGATGGCAAGATCACCGCGGTCGGCGTCGTGGCGGGCGCCGGCGCCGAAGAGATCGACGCCGGGGGCAGGATCGTCACTCCCGGCTTCGTGGACATCCACACCCACTACGATGGCCAGGCGACCTGGGATGGCCGCATGCAGCCCTCCTCGTGGCATGGAGTCACCACCGTGGTGATGGGCAATTGCGGCGTCGGCTTCGCCCCTTGCCGGGAAGGCGACCATGACCGGCTGATCCGCCTGATGGAAGGGGTGGAGGACATTCCCTTCCCGGTCCTCGCCCAGGGCCTGCCGTGGACGTGGGAGAGCTATCCCGACTACCTCGACGCGCTGGCCGAGCGCCGCTTCGATGTCGATATCGGCAGCCAGCTTCCCCACGCGGCGTTGCGCGTGTTTGTCATGGGCCAGCGCGGCGCAGACCGCGAACCGGCCACCGCCCGGGACAATGCCGCCATGTCCGAGATGGCGCGCTCGGCGATGGAGGCCGGGGCGCTGGGCTTTGGCACCTCGCGCACCCTCAACCACCGCGCCAGCGACGGCGCTCCGATCGCCACGCTGACCGCCGGCGAGGATGAGCTCACCGCCATCGCCATGGGCATGGCCGCGGCCGGCCGCGGCGTACTGCAGGTGGTGTCGGACTTCACCGATCCGCAGGTGGAATTCGCCATGCTCCGGCGCATTGTCGAGCGATCCGGGCGTCCCCTGTCGTTCACCCTGGCGCAGGGCCCGCTTCAGCCTCACGCCTACAAGACACTGCTGCAAGCGCTGGAAGACGCCGTGGCCGCCGGACTGCCCATGAAGGCTCAGGTCGCCGCCCGCCCGGTCGGCGTCCTGCTGGGCCTGGAGCTGACGGTCAATCCGTTCACGCACTATCCGCTCTATCGAGAGATCGCCTCGCTCAGCCTCGCCGAACGGGTGGCGCGTCTGAGCGACCCGGCTTTCCGCGAGAGGTTGTTCGCGCAGCCGCCCGAAGGCGGCGTGCGGGGCTTCGGCGGCGCCTGGGGTCGGATGCATCTGATGGCCGACCCTCCCGACTATGAGCCGACCGCCCAAACCACCGTGACGGCCCAGGCCCAGGCGCGGGGGACCTCGCCCGAGGCGGTGGCGCTCGACCACATGCTGGGCGCCGAGGGACGCGGCATGCTCTATGTGCCGTTCCTCAACTACGCCGAGGGCTCTTTGGACGCGGTGCGGGAAATGATTATCCACGCCGACAGCCTGCCAGGCCTCTCCGACGGCGGCGCGCACGTGGGCATGATCTGCGACGGAAGCTTTCCCACCTCGATGATCACCCACTGGACGCGCGATCGCACGCGCGGCGCGAAGGTGAGCTTGGAAGCGGTGGTGCGCATGCAGACGCTGGACACCGCCCGCGCGGTCGGCCTGCATGATCGCGGGATCATCGCGCCAGGCTACCGCGCCGATCTCAACATCATCGACTATGAGGGTCTGACCCTGCATGCGCCGAAGGTGGCCTACGACCTGCCCGGCGGCGGCCGTCGCCTGACCCAGCGCGCCAGCGGCTATGTGGCCACCGTCGTCGCCGGCGAGATCACCTATCGCGATGGAACGCCCACAAAGGCGCTGCCCGGGCGGCTCCTGCGCGGCGCCCAGGCCGGACCGGTGGCGATGGCGGCCGAATAGGAGAGCGATAATGACGCCGCAAGTCTTGGAGACGGCCTGCGAGTGGCGGGCGGGCCAGATGACCGATCCGGCGGTGTGGACGGAGGTTCTCAGCGAGGCGGAGGTCGCCGAAGTCGGCGCGGCGATCGCCCACGCGCGGGCGAAATCCGATGACTTTCTGGAGATCACCAAGGCGGATTTCCCGCTGCCGACGCTGGCCGGGCGCCTGAACACCATCGAGCATGAACTGATGCACGGTCGGGGCTTCGCGGTGATCCGCGGATTGCCGCGCGAGCGCTACACCAACGACGACCTCTGCCTCGCCTATTGGGGCATCGGGGCGCATCTGGGACACCCCTGGCCGCAGAACAAATATGGCCATGTGCTGGGCGATGTCACCGACCAGGGCAAGACCCAGGACGACCCGACCGCGCGGGGCAATGAGCTTGGCCAGATCGGCCTGGACTTCCACTGCGACGGCTCCGATCTGGTGGGGCTGCTATGCCTGCAAAACGGCGTCAGCGGCGGCGCCTCGGCGGTGTGCAATTCGGTAGCCCTGCACAACACCCTGGTGCGGGAGCAGCCGGATCTGGCGGCCGAACTTTACAAGCCGCAGCCGTTCGACATGCGCGGCGAACAGAAGCCCGGCTCGCGGGGCTGGTACGAGCTGCCGGTGTTCACGAGCCTGGACGGCCGCCTGTTCACCCGCCTGATCCGCGCTTACATCCTGGCCTCGCAGCGCCACCGCGACGCGCCGCGCCTCACCGAGGCCGCCCGCGAAGCGCTAACCTGGATGCAGCAGCACGCAGAGGGCGGCGACTTCAGTGTAATCATGGATTTCCAGCCCGGCGACATGCAGTTCATCAACAATTACCATGTGCTGCACGGCCGAGCGGCGTACACGGACGACCGCGCCGCCGGGAAGGTTCGCCATCTCAAGCGGCTGTGGCTGGAAACCGACGCCTTGCCCGATCGCCCGACCTATTTCCGCAACAACATCTCCAGCCACTGGGCGCAGAAGCGGGTGATCAGCCGACTTGACGCGGTGACCTAGAGCGCCGTCGCGCGGGGCCGTCCGCTAAGGTTTTGGCAGCGCAGTTCCATGACTGCCAACGAGGCTTCGGCGGGCGGCGACAGTAAGCTCTGATTCGGTTGCAGTGTCGGAGGGCTTGGCCATGTCCGTTCTCGAAACCGATATCATCGATTACATCTATCTGGATGACGATAGCGATACGCCGGTGCTGGTCGTCTCCGATCCTCTGACCTGGCGCCCGCCGGAGGATCAGCGTCATCTTGATGTCCTGCGCGATAAGCTGAACACCCAGATTGTCTTCGTCGAGACCGGGCAGATTCGCGG
>PMOM01000212.1 GCA_003161535.1 Caulobacteraceae bacterium
AAGTCCTCGCGGAAGTGGCCGCCGCGGCTCTCGCGCCGGGCCAGGGCGGCTTCGGCGATCAGGCGGGCGGCGACGAGCGGAAGGGCCGGCGCCTGGCGGCCTTGCATGTCGTCGATCCGGTTCACCAGCGCTTCGAGAGACGCGCCGCCGCGGACCGCGCCGGCGTGGGTCGTCATCAGTGTGCGCAGGACAGCCAGATCGCCGCCCGCCAATTCGGGCGGCGCGGCGACGCCGAGCGGCCTTGTCGCCGCATCGATCGCCTCGCGGGCGGCCTGGCCTGCGCGCCGTCCGAACACGGCGGCTTCAACCAGGGAGTTGGAGGCCAGCCGATTGGCGCCGTGCGCCCCGGTGGCGGCGCATTCGCCGGCGGCGAAGAGGCCGGCCAGCGAGGTCGCGCCCCAGGCGTCGGTCTCCACCCCGCCCATGTGGTAGTGGGCGGCCGGCAGGACCGGGATTGGTTGTGCGCGAGGGTCGATGCCTGCGGCCATGCACAGGCCAAACACGGCGGGGAAGGCGTCCGGGAAGGCCGCTCCTGGGGCCTCGCGCGCATCCAGGAAGGCCCCGCGACCGGCCCGGCGCTCGGCGTCAATGGCGCGGGCCACGACATCGCGGGGGGCCAGATCGCCGGCCGCATGATAGCGGGCCATGAATTCCTCGCCGCCCGCGCCGACCAGCCTCGCCCCGGCCCCGCGCAGGGCTTCGGTGGCCAAGGGGGCCGGGTCGGCGGCGATGTCGATGGCGGTGGGATGGAACTGCACGAATTCCGGATCGAGGATGCGCGCGCCGGCCAAGGCGGCCAGGGCCATGCCTTCGCCGCGCGCCGCGGTTGGATTGGTGGTGGCCGCGTAAAGACCGCCAAGGCCCCCGGTGGCCAGCACCGTGGCCGCGGCGATGATCTCGAGGCGCCTGCCGCCGGCATCGGCCAGGACACCGCGCACGCGGCCCTGGGCGTCGCTGATCAGGGCGCGCGCCTTGACGCCCTGGCGAACCTCGATGTGGGGCGAAGCGAGCACCGCCGCGATCACCGACCGCATGATCGCCGCTCCGGCGCCGTCGCCGCCCACCTTGGCGACCCGGGCGCGGGAATGGGCGGCCTCCAGTCCCTGCACGAAACCGCCGTCGGCGTCCCGGTCGAAGGGCGCGCCGAGGGCCGCCAGGCGGCGAACGGCGAGCGGCGCCTCGCGGGTGAGGATGCCCACGGCGGCGGCGTCGCACAGGCCCGCGCCGGCGGCCAGGGTGTCGGCGGCGTGGGCGGCGGGATCGTCTGCGTCATCGAGGGCGGCGGCCATGCCCCCCTGCGCCCAGGCCGAGGCGCAGCCGGTCCCCAGCGGCGCGGCGCTGAGCACCAGGCAACGCCTGGGCGCGGCGGCCAGGGCGGCGGAAAGTCCCGCCAGGCCGGCGCCGACGACGAGCACGCCGTCGAAGGCCAGGCGCTCGAACGCCGCGGTGATGTGTGACGCGCGCCGCATGCCGCCCTTCAGATCATCTCCACGTCGACGTGGTGGCGCGCCTTGAAGAGGTCGTAGCGGGCCGGCGTCTCCGGACGCGGCAGATCGAGCATCCGCTGGATGGATGCGCGGGCTCGCTCGGATACCAGCGGATCGACTTTGACCTCGAAGCGGCCGTGCACGAGCGAATCGTAGATGTTTTGCAGGGTGATGCGCTTCATGTGCGGGCAGAGGTTGCACGGGCGCACGAACTCGGTTCCGGGAACCTCGCAGGCGATATTGTCGGCCATGGAACACTCGGTGATCAGCACCACCTGGCGGGGCCGGCGGGTCATCACATAGTCGCTCATGGCGGCGGTGGACCCGGCGAAATCGGCCGCCTCGATGACCTCGGTGGGACATTCGGGATGGGCGAGGATCGTGGCGTCGGGCCAGGCCTCGCGAAGCTCGCGGATATCCTCGGCGGTGAACTGCTCGTGCACCTCGCAGCGGCCCTGCCAGGCGACGATCTTCACGCTGGTCTGGCGCGCCACGTTGCGGGCCAGGAACTCGTCGGGCAGCAGGATCACCTTGTCGACGCCGAACTGGCGGGCGATCTCCTCGACCACCTGCACGGCGTTGGAACTGGTGCAGCAGATGTCGGTTTCGGCCTTCACCTCGGCGGTGGTGTTGACGTAGGTGACCACCGGCAGGCCCGGGTACTTCTGCTTGATCAGGCGGACATCGTGGGCGGTGATCGAGGCGGCCAGGGAGCAGCCGGCGCGAAGATCGGGAATCAGCACGGTCTTGTCCGGCGACAGGATTTTCGAAGTCTCGGCCATGAAATGCACGCCGGCCTGGACGATGATCGACGCCTCGCAGCGCGCCGCCTCGCGGGCCAGGCCCAGGCTGTCGCCAACGAAATCGCCGACCCCGTGGAAGATCTCCGGCGTCATGTAGGCGTGCGCCAGGATGACGGCGTTCTTCTCGCGCTTGAGGCGATTGATCTCGGCGATCAGCGGCGCGTGCAGCCGCCATTCGAGAGGGGTGACGCGGACGCGCAGCTTTTCCCAGATCGGCGCGGTGGCCGCTTCCACCGCCGGCGTGAACGCAAAAGCCGCCGAGCCATCCCCCATCACAACACCTTTATGCTCAAACTGAGCATTTCCTATGCCTACGTATGCCGCCACATGGCTGGTTTTCAGCTCCGGCGACCGGACTTATGCTAAGAGTGAGCATAACCCCAGGGGGCTCATATAGGCCCAGGCGCGGACAAGGGAAAGGCCCAATCGATCCTCAATAGGAAAATTGTGATCGACGTGGCGGCAGAAGCCCATCGCCGCAGCGGCCTGTTCGCGGCCGCCGCCCTGGCCATTGTGACCGCCTGCGCGGCGCCCAATCTCGCGCCGGCCCCGGCGCTCACGCCCGAGGCGCGCGACTTCTCGCCCGCCAGCCAGGGGCGGCTGGAGGCGAGCATGGATCGGTCCATGCTGGTCCTGGCCCATCGCTTCGACGGTGGCCGGCGCGCGGATCTGGGAGGACGTCCGCCGGGATGGGCGGTGCTGGACATCTCGACGCCGCCGACGCTGGGCCTGGGCGCGCTGAGTTTCGAAGAGGCGGAGAGACTGAACGCCTTTCTGCCGTCCTCGGGCGAGCCGCCGGCCCCCGCCCAGCCGTTCGTCCTCAAGGCCTCGGAACCCGAGCGGGAACGGGCGCTGCTCTGCCTGACCCAGGCGATCTACTACGAGGCGGCCCTGGAGCCGACGCCCGGACAGGAGGCGGTGGCCCAGACGGTGCTCAACCGGGTGCGCCATCCGGCCTTTCCCAAGTCCATCTGCGGCGTGATCTATCAGGGCGCGCAGTTGCCAACCGGCTGCCAGTTTTCCTTCACGTGCGACGGCTCGCGGGGCAGACCGCCCGTGGCGCAGTTCTGGCAGCGCGCCCAGGCGGTGGCGCAGCGCGCCCTGGCCGGCTATGTGATGAGGGGCGTGGGCGAGGCGACCTCCTACCACGCCGACTATGTGTTTCCCCGTTGGGGACCGACCCTGACCAAGATCCGTCAGTTCGGGGCCCAGATATTCTATCGCTTCCCGGGACCGGCGGGGCAGCCGGGAAGTTTCGGCGGCCACTATGGCGGCGGCGAGCTGGCCGTCTCCATGGCGGGACCCTCGCCGGCGGCGATCCTGGCGGCGAGGGCGGCGGCCGGACCTGGCCAGAGCGCGCCGGAGACCTACAGCTTCCCCGATCCCACCGCGCCGGGCGGTGTGCGGACCCGCGTCGCCGGCCAGGTCGTCTTTGGCCGCCGCATCCCCACGCGCGAAGAGATCGCCCGCATCAACGCCGCCCTGGCCGCCATGCCCCAGACCGCGCCCGCACCTCCCGCCGCGCCCCCGTCGCTAGGCGGCGAGACGCCAGCGCCGCCGCCGAAGCCGCACTAATCTTGTTCCTCCCCCGCTTCGCAGGGGAGGACTAAGGCGGTTCAGCTCGTCGAGCCGCCGTCGACGACGATGGTCTGGCCGGTCATCCAGGCGCCGGCGCGGGACGCCAGGAAGACGGCGGCGCCGGCGATGTCGTCGGGCTCGCCCAGGCGGCGCAGGGGGGTGGCGACGCTCGAGCGCCGCTCGGCCTCGGGCGTATCCCACAAGGCGCGGGCGAAATCGGTCTTCACCAGGCCCGGGGCGATGCAGTTGACGCGAATGTTGCTGGGCGAAAGCTCCTGGGCGAGGTTGCGGGCCAGCTGCATGTCGGCGGCCTTGGAAATGGAATAGGCGCCCAGCATGCCGCTGCCGCGCAGGCCGCCGATCGACGAGACGATGATGATGGCGCCGTCCTTTCGCTCCACCATCTCGGGGGCGACCATGTGCACCAGCCAGTGATTGGAGACGATGTTGTTGTCGAGGATCTTGCGAAAGGCCTCATCGGTGAGTCCGCTCATCGGCCCGAAATAGGGGTTGGAGGCGGCGTTGCANNAGGATGTCGATCTTGCCGAAGGCGGCGCGGGTCTCGTCGACCAGGCGCTGAAGATCATCCTTCGAGGAGATGTTGGCCGGGACGGCGATGGCGGCGCCGGGGTGCTTGGCGTTGATGCCGGCGGCGACTTCCTCGCAGGGCCCCGCCTTGCGCGAGGAGATGGCGACCTTCGCCCCGTGCTCCGCCAGGCGCTGGGCGATGGCCTTGCCGATGCCCTTGGTCGAGCCGGTGATGACGGCGACCTTGCCGGAAAGATCGAACAGCTCCATGGCCGCGCCCCCTTGTTTGGATGTGCCCGGCACCATCGAGCGGCGGCGCGGAGAGGTCAAGGCGGTCGCCACCGATGCGGGACGTCGGAGCGCGGGCATCCTGCCCGCTCTTTGGCGGTGGTAGTCAAGAGAGGGCTGGAAGCCCGCGCTACGAGCGGACTATACTCGCACCAAATGAGCTGGGCG
>PMOM01000055.1 GCA_003161535.1 Caulobacteraceae bacterium
GACGAAGGCGCTTCGGTGCGCATCGAATTCACCGTCCAGAACGGCAAGGGTTATGTACCATCCGAGAAGAATCGACCCGAAGACGCGCCCATTGGCCTGATCGCGGTGGACGCTCTCTACAGCCCGGTCAAGCGGGTGGCATACCGGGTTGAACCCACCCGCCAGGGTCAGAGCCTGGACTATGACAAACTGGTCATGGAAGTGGAGACCAACGGCGCTGTTTCGCCCGTGGACGCGGTGGCCTATGCCGCCCGCATTCTGCAAGATCAACTGCAGGTGTTCATCAGCTTTGATGAGCCGAAGAAGAAGCTGGACGGCGAAGCCAAGCCCGATCTGCCGTTCAATCCGGCCCTGCTCAAGAAGGTCGATGAACTGGAGCTCTCTGTCCGCTCCGCCAACTGCCTGAAGAACGACAATATCGTCTACATTGGCGACCTTATTCAGAAGACCGAATCCGAGATGCTCCGGACCCCCAATTTCGGCCGCAAGTCCCTGAACGAAATCAAGGAAGTGCTCACGAACATGAACCTTCATCTGGGCATGGACGTGCCCAACTGGCCGCCGGAGAACATCGAAGACCTGGCCAAGAAGTTCGAAGACCAGATCTAGAAATTCTGCTATGCGACCGGCCGCGGCGATGGCCGCCCGTTCTGGGAGAGACTGACATGCGCCACGGCTATGCACGACGCAAACTGGGCCGCACCTCGGCTCATCGCACGGCCATGTTCGCCAACATGTCGGCCAGCCTCATCAAGCATGAGCAAATCGTTACGACTCTTCCCAAGGCCAAGGAACTGCGCCCCTTCGTGGAAAAGCTGGTCACCTTGGCCAAGAAAGGCGGCCTGCACGCCCGTCGCCAAGCCATTTCTCAGGTCAGGGACGTCGCCCAGGTGGGCAAGCTGTTCGCCACCCTGGGCCCCCGCTACAAGGCCCGCGCGGGCGGCTATATCCGCGTCCTGAAGGCCGGCTTTCGCCACGGCGACAACGCCGCCATGGCGGTGATCGAATTCGTCGACCGCGACGTCGACGCCAAGGGCCTCGATTCCGGCCCGGTGCAGGAAAAGACCGCGGAAGCCGCGTAACTTTCGTCCCGGCATTTCTCCTCAAAAAGCGGCGCCCTGTGCGCCGCTTTTTTATTTGGCACCGGCTGCGGTTGCGATTGCTATGGCCGCTCCCGATATCTCCGTCATCGATGATGGAGATGTCTCATGAAAATCGATCTCAAGGGAAAGACGGCGCTGGTGACGGGGTCGACATCCGGCATCGGGCACGCCATCGCCAGCGGCCTTGCCGCCGCAGGGGCTGACGTGGTGGTCAATGGCCGGGGCCAGGCCAAGGTCGACGCGGCCGTGATCGCGAAGGCCAAGGCGGTGCCCGGAACCAGGATCCGGGGCATTGCCGCCGACGTCTCGACGGCGGCCGGATGCAAGACGCTGGCCGCGGCGCTGCCTGAGGTAGACATCCTCATCAACAATGCCGGGATATTCGAACCCAAAGGCTTTTTCGATATTCCCGACGACGACTGGAGCCGCTTCTTCGAGGTCAACGTGATGTCGGGCGTGCGGCTGGCGCGCGTCTACCTGCCGGGCATGCTGAAGCGCAATNNGATCGAATTCGTCGACCGCGACGAGGCCGCCAAAGGGCTGGATTCCGGCCCCGTGGTCCAGGCGGGGGCTGAGTAAACCCGCCGGCGTCTTGCCTTAAGCCGCCTCAAATCCGCGTCGCCTCAAACGTAAGAGTGCGGTCGCCGCTTCGTGGCGCGCGCCGGCGGTCATAGTTTCCGATCACGGTGATGTCGCCAAAACCGGTCTCGCGCAGGGCCATGGTAAGTTCCTCGAGCCCCCAGTAGCGCAGGGCCATGGGTTCGAGTTGAGACTCGACCAAGGCGTTGTCGCGCCAGCGTTCGTAGCGGGTGTGATGTTCCTCGCGCTGGGCGAGCCAGTCCGTTTTCAGGCGATGGCCCTCGCAGATCAAGAGATCGCCGTTCTCGGCCATCCAGGAGCGCCGATCCTCGCCACTTTCGGCCAGGGCGGACACGGGCTGAACATCCAGCACGATGAGCCCGCCTGGAGCGAGGTGTTGATGGAACCGCCGCAGCACAGCCAGCGCCGTGGCAAAATCGTCGATCAGGCCGAACGAGCCGGCCGGAACCAAGATAGCGGCAAACCGAGTGTCGTATTCGAAGTCCTCAAATCGTCGCCGGCTGAGGTCAGGCGCGAATCCTCGCTCCGCGCAGCGCGTCTGGCAACGCTCAAGCATTTCGGCGCTGGGATCAAAGCCGCTGGCCTGGTGGCCGGCCTCGAGCAGGGGGATGAGCGTGCGTCCCGAGCCGCACGCCGGCTCCAGAATCGGGCCCTCTATCGCCTTCAGGCCTTGAAGATGGAAGGCGGTGTCGGGCCTTGATCCGATAGGCTTGTCGATATCATAGATTTCCGCCGCGATGGAGCCGTAGCGGTTGGTGGTCGTGTTGCTGGTGGTCGTCATGAAGGTCTCGCGATGGGACGTCATCGCCGCGCGGGCGAATGGACGTGTGAAAATGGAAAAGGTGTCGTCGCGACGTGGCCGCGACGGCCGATAAAATGCCTGCGCACGAGGCGCGGCGCCTATGTGGGTCTAGGCCTTCATGCCCCAAACATACGCTTCCAGCCCCGCCTTGCCAAATTGCGTTTGCTTTGTTTATTGCGATATAGGACAACTATTGCAGAATTCATGAATTTATGGGAGGGACTCTCGATGGCGACGTCGCGCGGGCCGGCGATCATTCCGACGGTCTTCTACAGGGACCCCATGGCTGCACTGCGGTGGCTGGAGAGCGCCTTCGGGTTCGAGACCAGCATGGTGGTAACCGACGAGACGGGCGCCGTCGGCCATGCGGAGACGACTTGGCGCGGCGGCGTGATCGGTGTCGGCGGTGAATTTTCCAGCCCCGAACTCATCGGACCGGCGCGGATGAAGAGCCCGGTCTCGCTCCAAGGGGCCGGCAGCCAGTTCATCCGCCTGGAAGTCGATGGCGATCTCGACGCGCACTGCGAGCGGGCTAGAGCCGCCGGCGCGCGGATCACCCAGGAGCCGGCCGACCAGTTCTATGGCCAGCGGACCTGGCGCGCCCTGGACCTCGAAGGTCACGTCTGGACCTTCCATCAACCCGCGGCGGACGTTTCCGCCACCGTGAAGGCGGCGGGGCGCGGGCTGAAGATTCGCACCTCCCTGGACGAAAAGGAAACCTGAAATGGACGACTGGCGACCCAACCTCATCCCGGCGGTGAGCTACCAGGATCCGCGCGCCGCCCTTGCCTGGCTCGAGAAGGCGTTTGGGTTCGAGGTCTTCATGCTGATCGAGGACGGCGATGGCGGCATCGCCCACTCCGAGATGCGCTTCGGCGACGCCGCGGTGATGATCGGGCGAGAGTGGACCGAGGATCACAAGAGTCCAAAATCGATCGGCGGCAAGAACACCCAGTCGGTGCACATTTCGGTCGAGTCCGACATTGACGCCCATTGTGAGCGCGCCCGGGCGGCCGGGGCGGAGGTTCTCATGGAGCCGGAGACGCAGTTCTACGGCGACCGAACCTACCGCTGTCGCGATCCCGAAGGTCACTTCTGGACCGTGGGCCAGACGGTGAAGGAGGTCTCACGGGAAGAAGCCGAGAAGATCACCGGACTGAAGATCACCGGATGGGTGTGATGGCGGCCGCGCGCTTCGATCTGGAAACCACCTACCTCGGCCTCGACGGGGCTGGTGGGGTCACTGAGCTTCCCGTCGGGCCGGACTTCTGGACCAAGGTCGATGGCAACCCCGCCGCTGGCGGCACGCTGGTTACCGTCGGGACGGGCGAGGGAGACTGGCCCCATTGGGAAATTCACCCGCGCGGCGCCGAGGTGCTCGTCCTTCTGGTGGGAACCTTACGGATGACGTTCGAGCATCCCGACGGCCGCACGGAGGTCCACGACCTCGCGCCGGGCGCGACGCTCGTCGTTCCCGCTGGCGTCTGGCATCGGGCGGTCGATCAGCGTTCGGTGCGCATGCTCTTCATCACCTATGGCGCGGGGACGGCGCACAGGCCCGTGACGTGAGTCTGCGCGCGCCGGACATTTCGACCCCTCCGCGGGGCGAGAACCCACTCGACCGCACCTTGGCGGCGCTCGCCGATCCACATAGGCGGGCGGTGATCGATCTCCTGCGCGAGCGCCCGCGCGCGGCCGGGGAACTGGCCAGAGTGATGGGCCTGACACCGCCGGCCATGAGCCGGCATCTGCGCACCCTGCGACAGGTCGGTCTGGTGGATGAATCCCATCCGGTGTTCGATGCGCGGGTGCGCATCTACTCTCTCAAGGCGGGAGCGATGAGCGACTTGATGCGCTGGCTGGAGGAGACCGAGCGGCTGTGGATCGAGCAACTCGCCGCCTTTGAGGCCCATCTGGAGAAGGCGCCGCGCGGGTGAGCTCACGCGTCCTGGTCGCCCTGCGTGTGGCAGCCGCCCCTAGGCGCGCCTTCGACGCCTTCACCCAGGATATCGGCCGCTGGTGGCGACCGAACGCCTTGTTTCAGTTCACGCCGCGCGGCCCAGGCGTGCTGTCGTTCGAACCGGGCGAAGGCGGGCGCCTGATCGAGACGCTGGCCAGCGGCAAGGTGTATGAGATCGGCAAGATCAGCGTCTGGGCGCCCCCGTCCCGCCTGGTGTTCGCTTGGCGCCAGGCAGCCTTCGCTCCAGGTCAGGAGACCACCGTGGAGGTCCGCTTCGAGGCTGTGGACGATGAGACCCGCGTCACCGTGGAACACACTGGCTGGGACAGCGTCCCGGCATCGCATGTGGCGCGCCACGGCTTTGCCAACGATGTCTTCCTCAAGCGCCACGCGGAGTGGTGGCAGACGCTCCTGTCGTCGTACAAGGCCGGCCTATGAGCGAAACATCGCCCCCGCCGAGCGGCCGCAAGCCGCGCGCCGCCGCCTTCGGCTTCGTCTTCGCCACGGCGCTGATGAACGCGGTTTCGTTCGGCATCATGATTCCCATTCTGCCCAATCTGATCAAACAGTTCGTCGGTGGTGACACAGCATCGGCATCGGAGTGGAACGTGCTCTTCGCCACTACCTGGGGTGTGATGCAGTTCCTCTGCGGACCAGTCCTGGGCATGCTGTCCGACCGCTTTGGCCGCCGGCCGGTGATGCTGATTTCCATCTTCGGCCTGTTCGTGGATTTCCTGTTCATGGCGTTCGCGCCTAGCTTGGCGTGGCTCTATGTGGGACGCATCCTCAATGGCGTCACGGCCTCGAGCTTTTCCACCGCCAACGCCTACGTCGCCGACATCACCCCACCCGAACAGCGGGCGCGCAACTTCGGCATCATGGGTTCGGCATTCGGCTTCGGATTCATCATCGGGCCGAGCATCGGCGGAGTCCTGGGGGATATCAGCCTGCGCCTGCCGTTCATGGTCGCCGCCGGGCTGTGCCTGATCAACTGGCTGTACGGTCTCTTCGTGCTGCCCGAATCCCTGACTGCGGAGCGGCGAACCGGCGCCATCAACTGGCGGCGCGCCAACCCCCTGGGATCCCTGGCGTTCCTGCGCGAGCGGGGCAACCTCTTCGGCCTGGCCGGGGTGGGTTTTCTCTTTCAGCTCGCCCAGACGGTCCTGCCGACGATCTTCGTGCTCTACACCGGCTACCGCTACGGCTGGAAGCCGGGGATCCTGGGCCTGACCTTCGCGGCCTCAGGAGTGAGCATGATCACGGTGCAGATGTTCCTGGTTGGGCCGGTGGTGAAGAGGATCGGCGAGCGTGGCGCCGTGCTGGTAGGCTCGGGCATCGGCGCGATCGGATTTGTAATCTACGCCCTGGCGCCCAGCGGCCTCGTCTACCTCACCGGCATACCGGTGTTCGCCATGATGGGTTTTTTGCAGCCCGGTCTCATGGGGCTGATGAGCCGGAGGGTCGGTCCCCAACACCAGGGCCAGCTCCAGGGGGCCAACCAGAGCCTGCAGGGCATCGCCTCGGTGATCGGACCGCCGCTGTTCGGACTCACCTTCGCCTGGTCGATCCGTCATCAGGCCAGCCTGCACATGCCGGGCCTGGCGATCCTGATTTCGGCGGGGCTGCTGGCGCTGGCCTTTTGCCTGGCTCTGCGCGTGGCCACTCCCGTGACGGCGCCCTTGGCTATGGCCGCCTAGGTCGGCGACCGGCTATTGGTTGGGCACGCCGCGGGCTCGTCGCCATGATTGCGCCGAAAGCGTCACGGACAATTGGTGATCGCCTTGCCGCGGAGACTCCATGCTCATTCATCGCAGCCTGATCGCCGCCCTGGCCCTG
>PMOM01000252.1 GCA_003161535.1 Caulobacteraceae bacterium
GTGGCGGCGGCGATGTCGGCCGCGCCTTGGGCGGCCAGCCCCTTGCGCAGCTTGGCCAGCCCCCGGCCATAGAGCGACCAGGCGGCCTTGGGCCGCAGAGCCAGGGCGGCGTCATAGTCGGCGATGGCCTTGTCGTCGTCGCCCATGCGCAAATGGACCAGGCCTCGGCTGTCGAGGTCGACGGCGTTCTTGTGATCGGCCTTGAGCGCGTCGTCGCAGTCGGCCAGCGCCTTGGCCAGATCCTGGCCCATCATGCCCCGCGCCCGGCATCGCCCGCCCTGCGCCGTTCCCCGGCGAGCATCGTCCGGGTGGGCCTTGATCCACGCATCGAATTCACCGATCGCAGCCACAAATTCGCCGGCGACCAGATAGAGCTCCGCCAGGCTCAGGCGTCCGTCGGCCTGCGCCGGCAAATGCTTGGACGCGGCGGCGAGGTCGACCATGGCCTCGGCCTTGTCGCGGGCGGCCAGACGGATTTCCGCCCTCGCGATCAGGGCCGGGGCGTAGTCCGGGTTGAGCTTGAGAGCCTGATCGAAGTCGCCCATGGCCAGGATCGCCTGTCCGCCGCCCAGGCGCGCCAATCCACGCTGATAGACATACCTCGCCTCCTTGGGGGCCATGTCGATGGCGTGGGTGAAGTCGGCGATGGCGCCTTCGAAATCGCGCCGCGCGGCCAGGGCGGCGCCTTGGCGGCTGAAACCCTCCGCGTCGGCGGGCGCGCCGGCGTCCGGCTTGGCCGGCGCTTGCGCGTCGCTCGCTTGGCTCTGAACCTGGGGGGCGCCGACCAGGTTGAAGACCGGGCCTCCGTTGTAGGTGAAATAGAGTTTGTGCTGGCTCTTGGCGACATAGACGCGGTGCGAAAGGAAGAAGTCCGCGCCGATCAGCATGTCGGTCTCGGCCAGGTCGTCGGCCACAATGCTCAGGCGGGTGTGTTTGATCGTCTCGCCCCCGATCTCGAAGCTGTCCACAGGAACGATCCAGGTCGCCACCATCCGACGTCCCAGGCCGGCGCCTTGGCCCGCGGAGATCACCGTATCGCTCTTGGGATCTATGCCGGCGCGTCTAGCCGCCGCCAGCGACATCACCGATGTCGGCGCCCCGGTGTCGAACATGACCCGAATCTTGACGCCGTTGACCGACGCGGTTCCGGTGGTGTGGGGCGATCTGGAGTCCGTCTCCCCGATGCCCATCTCCGAATAGGATTTTCCCGTCGCCCAATAGGCCAGCGGCAAGCCCCCGCAGCCATGCGGCCGCAGCAGGCGGATCGCGCCGTTGGCCAGGTCGTACTCCACATCGCCCAGCCCAAGGACGTTCTGGCCCAGGACCCCGGCGGACTCATTGCCCACTTCGCTGCCCCCGACCAGGAACTGCACATTCGGGACCGTGGCCCCGGCGATCTCGAATCTCTTTACCGTGGCGATCGACATCTGGACCTCGCCGCCGATGCCGGTGACAATCAGATTGAACGGCCCGGGCATCAGAACCAGGTGGAATTGCGCGGCGCTGGCGGGGGTGATGGTGCTGTAAAACGCGCCGCTGTCGGCGACAAAGTGCGCGTCGGCGCCGTTGATCTTGGTCGACACCATGGGCCGCAGGCCGACCATGGTCACGGCCAGCTCGGCCATCCTGCCGATCTTGCACGCGGCGGCGGCGTGGCTGGCGAAGATCGAGGCGCTTAGGATCGCCAGCGCGATGCGTGCGAGTCGTTTCATGATGGGCGGACCCTACAACGCCGAACGCCCGCTGAAGAAGCTATCGCTTCGCGAGCCCCCACGGTGAGGCTTCAGCGCCTCAGGGGTTAACAAAAAGACCGCCCCGCCAATCGTGGCCCTCGTGGCCTTCGCCGTTTGGGGCTATCGCCCCGCCCATGCCGCAAGCATCGGACCCATCGGGGGCGCGCCGCGCCCTCGTCGTGCTGCTCGCCGTGGTGTTCGTCAACATCGCGGGCTTTGGCGTGGTCATTCCCCTGCTGCCGTTCTACGGCCGCGCCTTTCATGCCTCGGCGGTCGAGATCGGGGTGATGTTCTCCGCCTTCGCGGTGGGCCAGCTTTTCGCCGAAGCCTTCTGGGGGCGGCTGTCCGACCGCATCGGACGGCGGCCGGTGCTCATCGTCACCATCTTCGGCACCGCCGCCGCTTACGCAGCCCTCGCCTTCGCCCCTAACATGGCGGTCGCCATCGCCTTGCGGCTGGTCGGCGGCCTGATGAGCGGCAACATTTCCACCATCCAGGGGTATCTGGCCGACGTCACGCCCGCCGACAAGCGCCCGGGCCGCATGGGCGTCCTGGGCTCGGCCTTCAGCATGGGTTTTGTCACCGGCCCGGCGATCGGCGGCCTGCTGGCCAGGCCCTCGCTGGGCGTGGCCGGCTTCCAGTTTCCCCTGCTGGCCGCCGCCGCCCTGGCCGGCGCCTCGGCCCTGGGCGTCGTCGTCTTCGTGCGCGAGACCCGCGCCGCGCACCATGCCGACCTGCCGCCGACGCCGCGCCTGGAGTCTCTGGCCGAGGCCTTCGCCCATCCGGTGATCGCCCGGGTGCTGATCATGAGCTTCATCGTCGTCT
>PMOM01000103.1 GCA_003161535.1 Caulobacteraceae bacterium
TCACGCCCGGTCGCTCTATTCGGTGGCTCCGGACGGCGGCCAGCTCACCAGGCTGGCTCAGTTCGACGGCACGATCGGCGAGCTGAAATATGCCCCCGATGGACGTCTAGCCATGCTGGCCACGGCCGGAGCGACCAAGGAGGTGGGGGCGACCCAGGCAGGCGCGCCGATGACCGGCGACCTTTCCGGACCGCCGCGCGAGCAGCGCATCGCGATCCTCGACGGCGAACGGCTCGACTTCGTCTCGCCCCCCGACCTCTATGTCTACGAATACGATTGGCTGCCCGGCGGGAATGGCTTCGTCGGCACGGCGGCGCCTGGCGACGGCGATGACAATTGGTGGGTCGCCAAGCTCTACGCGTTTTCCGGCGGCGGCGCGCGGGTGCTATTCACGCCGCCCGATCAGCGCCATCAGATCGCCAACCCGCGCGTTTCGCGCGACGGAGGGACCGTCGCCTTCATCAGCGGGATCATGAGCGACTTTGGGTCCACCGGCGGCGATGTGTTTACCGTACCGGTCGCCGGCGGCGTCGCCGCCGACATCACCCCGGGACTTGCCGCCTCGGTGACCTCGATCGGCTGGGGCTGCGACGGACGCCTCCTGGCGCGCCTGTTGGCCGGTGCACAGACCCAGATCGTCCAGCTGGCCAACAGCGACCCCGCTCGCCCCGCGAAAGTCCTGTGGAGCGGCGCCCAATCCCTAGAGGGCGATAAGGCGGGTCTTTCCCTTGCCTGCCCCTCGCCGACCACTGCGCTGGCGCACGAGAGCTTCACCGCGGCTCCTGAAATCGAGATTGGCAGGATCGGCGCCTGGCGCGATCTGACCCATGCCAACGCCGGCCTCGCCATGCCCCTGGAAGCCCGCAGCCTGACCTGGACGAGCGACGGCGCTCACGTGCAGGGCTGGCTGCTGCTGCCACTTGACGCCGCTGGCAAGCTGCCGATGATCACCCAGGTGCACGGCGGCCCAGCCGCAGCCGCCACCCCGCGCTTCTTCGGTCCGGGACTGAGCCGCACACTCCTGGAGCACGGCTACGCCCTCTTCCTGCCCAACCCGCGCGGCAGCTTCGGCCAGGGTGAGGCCTTCGCGGCAGGCAACGTCCGCGATCTGGGCCACGGCGATCTGCGCGACATCCTGGCCGGCATCGACGCCGCTGAGCGTTCGGCGCCGATCAATGAGGGGCGTCTGGGCATCACCGGGGGCAGCTATGGCGGCTTCATGACCATGTGGGCGGTGACCCAGACCCACCGCTTCAAGGCCGCCGTCGCCGCCGCCGGCATCAGCGACTGGCTCTCCTACTATGGCGAGAACGGCATCGATCAATGGATGATTCCCTATTTCGGCAAGTCGGCCTACGACGACCCGGCCGTCTATGCCCGCTCCTCGCCGATCGACTTCATCGGCGCCGTCAAGACACCGACCTTCGCCTATGTCGGCGCCTTGGACATTGAATGTCCGGCCCCGCAGACGCAGGAATTCTGGCACGCATTGCGCGACTTGGGTGTTCCGACGTCGATGGCGATCTACCCGGGCGAAGGTCACGGGCTGCGCGACCCGGCCCATTTGGCGGACTCCGAGCGACGGTCGCTCGAATGGTTCAATCGCTATCTGAAGTAGAGCGGAGTGGCGATATGAAGGACTCGATGACTGGCTGGATCGGAGGCATCGCGCTCGCGTTCGCGCTGGCGGGGCCAGCGGCCGCCAGCCCGATCGCCTGGGTGCAGATGGTGGCGGGAGGGGCGGAGGCGCGGTTGGTGACGCCGGCGCCGGCCTGCCCAGCGATCCTCGTCGATGGCGCCGCACGCCCGATGCGGCAGCGCGCCGGGCCGAGCGAGACGTATCCCAATCGCGTCTGCGCCGCGGCCTTGCCCGCGGGTGTGCGGCGGGTCGTGGTCGAAGGCGTGGCCCTGCCGATCCCCAAGGCCCATCCGCGGCGACTGGTGATCCTCGGCGACTCCGGCTGCCGGCTTGCCGGGCTGGTGGTCCAGCACTGCAATGATCCAGGCGGCTGGCCATTCGCCCATATCGCCGTCCTGGCCGCGGCAAAGCGGCCCGACCTCGTGATTCACGTCGGCGACTATTACTATCGCGAGACGCCTTGTCCCACCGGCGACGCCGCCTGCGCCGGCAGCCCTTACGGCGATCGCTGGGCGACCTGGCAGGCTGAGGTTTTCGATCCCGCCGCGCCCCTGCTCGCCGCCGCGCCCTGGGTATTCGCGCGCGGCAACCACGAGAGCTGCCAGCGCGGGGCTCCAGGCTGGTTTCGGCTGCTGGACGCGGACCCCAAACCGCGGACCTGCCCGGCGCAGAGCGATACCTTCGCCGTGGACATCGCGGGCGCGCGACTGTTCATCGTCGACAGCAATGACACCAACGACTTTGCCGCGCCTCAGATGCTGGTCGCTCCCTTCGCGGCGCGGCTAAACGGCGTGGGCGGTGGTCACGGCGGGGGCGTCGCCTGGATCGTCACTCACCGCCCGATCTGGAATGCCCTGCGGGTCGGCGACCTGCTGACCGACGGCGTCGTCAACGCCACCGAGCGCGCGGCGGTCAGGGGACGAAATCTGGCGAACGTGCAACTAGTCCTGTCGGGTCATGTGCACAACTTCACCAGTCTCAGCTTCGGCCAGGCTCGCCCGCCGCAGCTCATCGTCGGCACCGGCGGCGACCTGCTCGACCTCAATGACTCGCCGCCGCCGGCGACCGGCGCGCCGACTGTCGATGGCCTGACGGCGCGGACATTCACCATGGGCCGCTTCGGCTACTTCGTTTTCGACCGCCAGGGCGGCGATTGGGTGGGCCGTTTCCACGATCTGAGCGACAGCGTCGCCGCTATCTGCCGCCTGCACGGCCGCGATCTCAGCTGCCGCGCGCCCACGCGCCCTTAGGGGAGGCCCTCACCGCCCGGCGGCAGTTCGATCACAAGCTGGTCTCCCGCCGGAATGATCACCGGTTTGACCTTGGCGCGCGTCAGATTGGCGTTGAGGGCGGCCAGATCATGATCGCGCAGCGCGACCCAGGCGGCCCACAAAGCGTCGATGTCGGCGATGGCCCCAGCCGCGATGGTCTGTTGCGGCTGGCTGGGAGCAAGATCGGCGCCTTCCAGATCGGTCTCGATACCGCTCAGGATGCCGGCGGCGGCGAAGAAACTTGGCGCCGAGGCCGGAGCCTCGGTTCGGTTGGAGAGGGCCGCGACCTGGTCGGCGAGGGTGACGTCGCCGCCGCCTTTGTGCTGCGTCCGCAGGGCCATGAGCTGCGCGTGGACGTCGGCCATTTCACCGTAGCCGCGCGTCGATATCGCCAGGCCAGCGGCGATCTTTTTTGACAGGGCGAGCGAGGCTTCGAAGTCAACGGTGCGGGCCGCCGTCCGCGGATCCTGAATGACGGTCAATTGAGTGCGCTCGGCCTTGCCGTCAACGGTCAGGATCACTTGATAGACACCCGGCGCCGCCACGGCGCCCTCGGGCGAGATGGGCGTGTCGCGACTGGCCGCGGCAGCGATGGAATAGCCATATTCGATGGCGGTTGGCCGGCTCCAACGGAGATTCCAAACCGCCTGATGCAGGCCCGCCCCGACTGCGAGAGGCGCGACCGGGCGAACCCAGTCTGCGGTGAAATAGCGCTCCGCGTCGGGCCTCGTCGAAGTCTCGCTGGTCAGCCGCTGAACCAGGACGCCGGCGTCGTCACGGATGTCGAGGGTGACCGGGCCTTTGGCCGGCGCGCCCAGCCAGTAGTCGATGACCGCGCCGGCAGGCGGGTTCTCGCCGGCCGGCTCCTCGGCCGGCAGAGG
>PMOM01000116.1:0-2366 GCA_003161535.1 Caulobacteraceae bacterium
GAGACGGCGCGGTCGTCGGCGCGAACGCCCAGTCCCTCGCGGCCGATGGCGCCGACATTGGCCATCAAGGCGGCCTGGGTGACCGCTACGCCAAGGGGAAAGCGTGTGCTTCCCGACGAGAACTGCAGATAGCAGAGGCCATCCGGGTCGGGCGCCGGAGGAGATTCCCGCCGCGCGCCGGCAAGATCGGCCAGGACGCCGGACAGTTTGAGGTTCAGGCCCTCGCCGGCCTGGGAGAACCATTCCGCCAGAGCTGGCGGCGCGAAGGCGGCTCGGGCGTCGGCGGAGATCAGCATGCGCCGGACATGCGCCACATAGGCGTCCTTGCCGCCGAACGGCGCGGGCAGGGGCACCGGCGCCGGGGTAAGTCCGGCATACTGGCAGGCGAAGAAGGCGCGAATGAAATCGCCGTCGCTGTCGGCGGCCAGGGCCACGCGGTCGCCGGGCCGAAGTCCAAGCCCCAACAGCTGGCCGGCCAGCTTGCGCGACTGCTCGCAAAGCGCGGCATAAGGCAGCACCTCGACCATCTCTCCGCGAAGAGAGTGGATGTTGACGCCCGTCGGCTGGCTTGCCGCATAGTCGAGGGCTTCGACGATGGTGGCGAAGTCGCCCAGTCGGATGCGTCGTTCGGGCGCGGTGGGCGTTGGGGTCAAAATCGGCTGTCCACTCGAAAGATTTTCGAAAAGGTATGACGGATTTGGCGCCATACTGCCATGCGGGTAGGCTTGGCGTCATCATCGACAAAGATTGGCGACCTGATAGTCGATGTTGGCGCCTCGCGTCGAGCGCGCGGTCAACTAAGGGCCATTTGGCGGGGTGGCGATGAAGCTGGGGTCCACGAACGAGTCGAAGGTCGGACGCCCGAGCCTGGGCGCCTCGATGAAGGACGAGTTCCTTGCCGACGCCTGGCGGCGGGACAAGGGCCGCGACCTTCGGCCCCTGATGCGGCTCCTGCCATTCGTTCGCGCCCATCCCTTGGACGCCGCCCTGGGCTTGGTGTTCTTGTTGATTTCGGCCGCCGCCTTGCTGGTCCTGACCGGCGGCGCGCGCTTGGTGATCGACGGCGGGTTCGTCCTGCACAGCCGCGAAGCCCTGGTGCGCGTCTTTCTATGGGCCGCCGGGATGGCCGCGATCCTGGCGGTGACAACCGGCCTGCGCCTCTATTTCCTCTATAAGCTGGGCGAGCGCGTGGTCGCCGACATGCGCCAGGTGGTGTTCCGCCATGTGCTTGGCCTGGATCTGACGCACTTTTTGAAGCTTCGCACCGGCGAAGTGCTTTCGCGCATGACCACCGACATGACCATCGTCGAGGGCATCGTCGGCAACGTGATCCCGGTGGCGCTGCGCAATCTGGTCACCCTGGCCGGCGCCCTGGTGTGGATGGTGGTGGTCAGCCCCAATTTCACCGGGCTGGTGCTGCTCTTAATTCCCGCCCTGCTGACGCCCCTGTTCCTGATGAGCCGGCGAATGCAGAGGCTCTCGGTCCACGCCCAAGACTGCTTCGCCGAGGCCGTCGGCTATGCCGGAGAGGGTCTGGGCGCGCTTGAGACGGTGCAGGCGTTCGGCCAGGAGGACGCGGTGTCGGCGCGCTTCAACGCCGCCGTGGAGAGCGCCTTCGACGCCTCGCGGGTGCAGCTGCGCGCTCGCGGACTGCTTTCGGGCCTGATGATCAGCGTGATCTTCTTTGGTCTGCTGGCGCTGCTGTTTCAATCGGCCCTGGCGGTGATCGTCACCCATAGCCTGACCGCCGGAGCCCTCTTTCAGCTTCTCGCCCTGGCGTTTTTCGCCGCCAACGCGGTGAAGGATCTGTCGGAAACCTGGGGCCAGATCCAGAAGGCCTCCGGCGCGGCCGAGCGCATCGCCGAGATGATGGATGCGTCGCCGACCATCGCCGCGCCCGCCCATCCGGTCGCCATGCCACGTCCGGCGCGGGGCGATCTGAGCCTCGAGAATGTATGTTTCAGCTATCCCGGCCGCATCGGACCGCCGGCGCTGAACGGCTTTTCACTGCGGGCGCGACCTGGAGAACGCGTGGCTCTGGTGGGACCGTCGGGGGCGGGCAAGAGCACGGTGTTGCGCCTGCTTCTGCGCTTTTACGATCCCGACGCGGGGACCGTTCGCATCGACGGCGTCGATCTGGCCGAGGCCGATCCTCGCGAAGTGCGCATGCGCATGGCGCTGGTGGCCCAGGACGCGCCGCTGTTTTCCGGATCGGCGGCGGAAAACATCCTTTTCGGGCGTCAGGGGGCGACGGTGGGGGACATCCGCGACGCCGCTCTGGCCGCCCAGGCGGAGGGTTTCCTCACCGCCCTGCCGCAGGGCTTCGACACTCTGGTGGGCGAGCACGCCAAGACCCTGTCGGGCGG
>PMOM01000116.1:2403-2555 GCA_003161535.1 Caulobacteraceae bacterium
ACCCTGGTCATCGCCCACCGTCTGGCCACGGTCCTGAAAGCCGACCGCATCGTGGTGATGGACGCCGGCCGCGTGGTCGAGCAGGGCCGGCATGCCGAACTGCTCGCCAAGGGCGGCCTCTACGCCCGCCTGGCCAGACTTCAGTTTGGAGC
>PMOM01000083.1 GCA_003161535.1 Caulobacteraceae bacterium
TATCTCATCGACGACCGCGACGGCGCCGCGCGATTCTTCGACATCAACGCCCTGTCCAATTTCGTCGCCAAACCCCTCGATGTCTTGGGCTGGGACCCGCATGAGCGGCTGGCGGATTTTCTCATCGGCGTGATCGGCGAGCGGAGGGCGGCGGCGTGAGATATGGCTACTGGATGCCGGTGTTCGGCGGCTGGCTGCGCAATGTTCCTAACGAGGGCATGGAGGCCAGCTGGGACTACGTCCGCCGCCTCGCGACACGCTCCGAAGAGATCGGCTACGACCTCTCCTTGATCGCCGAGCTTAATCTCAATGACATCAAGGGCGTCGAAGCGCCCTGCCTGGACGCCTGGTCCACCGCCGCGGCCCTGGCGGCGGTAACCCAGAAGCTCGAGCTGATGGTCGCGGTGCGGCCCAACTTCCACCAACCGGCCCTTTTCGCCAAGCAGGCGGCCAACATCGACCAGATCGCGGGCGGGCGCCTGAGCCTCAACGTGGTCTCCTCGTGGTGGGCCGACGAGGCGCGGCAATACGGCCTGCAGTTCGATCAGCACGACGACCGTTATGCGCGCACCGCCGAGTGGCTGAGCGTGGTGAACGGTCTGTGGACCCAGGATCGCTTCACCTTCGAGGGTCAGTTCTACCGCACCGATAAGGCCATCTGCCAACCCAAGCCCGCGCAGCCTCCCATCGTCTACGCCGGCGGCGAGAGCGAGGCGGCCAAGACCCTGATCGTCGAGCAATGCGACGCCTATGTCATGCACGGNNCGCCATCGCCGCCAAGATCGCCGACATGAAAGGCCGCCGCGCCGCCTTGGGCAAACCGCCGATGATCTTCGGCATGGCCGCCTACGCCATCGTCCGCGACAGCGAGGCGCAGGCGCGCAAGGAACTGGCCCGCATCACCGACATGGGCGCCACCCCGCCGCCCGGCTTCGCCAACTTCGACCAGTGGCTGTCGGGCACCCAGCTCGAGCGCGAACTGAAGGTCCAGGAATATTCGGTGTCCAATCGCGGCCTGCGCCCAAATCTCGTCGGCACGCCCAGGCAGGTGCGCCAGCGCATCGCCGAATTCGAGCACGCCGGCCTCGACCTCCTGCTGCTGCAGATGAGCCCCCAGGCCGAGGAAATGGAGCGCTTCGCCACCGAGATCATCGCCCCGCTGCGCGCCGCGGCGTAATCGTGACAGAGCCGCCAACCGTCCACGTCCGCCATGAAGCGCGCGGCGGCGGCCGCGTGGCGTTCGTGACCATCGACAACGCCCGAAAGCTCAACGTCCTGAACGCGTCCCTGATGGCGGCTTTCATCGAGGCCTTCGACACTCTGCGCGGCCAGGACGATCTGCGCGCGGTGGTGCTCACCGGCGCGGGCGAGCGCGCCTTCGTCGGGGGCGCGGACATCGACGAGCTGGCCGCCTTGAAGAGCCCGGATGACGCGCGGGCCTTCATCGGCCTCGTTCACCGCTGCTGCGCGGCAGTGCGCGATCTGCCGGTCCCGGTCATCGCCCGTATCGACGGCTACGCCCTGGGCGCGGGCCTGGAACTGGCGGCGTCGTGCGATCTGCGCGTGGCCAGCGACCGCGCCGTCTTCGGCATGCCGGAGGTCAGGCTCGGCATCCCCTCGGTGGTTGAGGCCGCGCTACTGCCGGGCCTGGTCGGCTGGGCCCGTGCGCGCGAGATGCTGCTGCTGGGCGAGACCTTCGATGCGGCCGCGGCCTTGTCCATGGGCCTGGTGAACGCCGTCGCCCCGCCCGCCGACCTGGACGCCGCCGTCGAGGCGCGCGTCTCTTCCCTGCTCGCCGCCGAGCCGCGCGCCATCCGCCTGCAGAAGGCCCTCATCCGCCAGTGGGAGGATCTGCCGCTGAAGGACGCCATCGCCGCCGGCGCCGACGCCCTGGCCGCCGCTTATCAGACCGACGAGCCGGCTCGCGCCATGGCCGCTTGGCGCGCCTCGCGGCATGCCCGGTGAGGTGTGCTCCATGAAATTTCGGCGACTCTTGGCCGCGCTGTTGCTTGCTCTGGCGCCCATGGCGGTCGTGGCCGATCCGCCCGCCTCCTCGCAGACTCGCTTCGACGCCGCGGCCCGCGTCGCGGATCTTAATTGGCTCGTCGATCAGATCGACGCGCGCTACGCCTACTTGCCGGACGACCACATTGATCTTGCCAGATTGCGCGCGCTCTACCGGCCGCAGGCCGAGGCGGCCACGACCCGCGGAGCCTGGACTCACGTCGTCGAACAGGTGATCGGAGAACTCCACGACCCGCACGCCACGCTCGGCGTCAATACGCCGTCCTCGCCGAACCTGGTGCCGACGGGCGCCGATCTATGGGCGCGAATGCGGCCCGGGTCCGCGGTGCTGACCGAGGTGCGCCCCTTTAGTCCGGCGTCCGCGGCGGGCCTCAGGGCGGGAGACGTCGTCCTGTCCATCGCCGGCATTCCGGTGGCCAAGGCCGTCGCATCGGCCATGCCCAAGGCGCTGACGGGGCCCGATCCGCGAGCGGCGGACGTCACGCTGCGGACCCTTCTTGCCGGTACGCATGACGCTCCGCGCCGCATCGCCTTGCGCGACGCGAGCGGCCAAGTCCGAACCGTCGCGCTGGCGCCCTACGACACCCCCGATTCCGCCGCGCCGGTGACATGGCGACGTCTTGACGCCGTCACCGGCTACATCCGCATCGAAAACAGCCTCGGCGATACGGCCACGGTGGCGGCCTTCGACAAGGCCCTGGAAGATCTGCGCGGCGCCAGGGCTCTGATCCTCGATCTGCGCGATACGCCCAGCGGCGGCGACAGCGACGTGGCCGAACCCATCATCGGGCGCTTCATCGCCAGGCCCGCCGCCTATCAGCGGGTCTTTGACCCCGCCCCCGGCAAACGCTTCCCGAAGGATTCATGGTTGAAGACTGTCCAGCCTCGCGGACCCTTCACCGCGCGGGCCAGGCTGGTCGTGCTGGTGGATCACTGGACGGGCAGCATGGGCGAAGGGATGGCGGTTGGCTTCGACGCCCTGCATCGGGCGACCATCGTGGGCGCGCCCATGGCCGGGCTGCGTGGCGGCACGAGTGAATTTGTCCTGCCGCGCACCGCCATCCCGGTGCATTTGCCGACCGAGCGCCTGTACCATGTGGACGGACGTCCCCGGGAAGACTTCGTCCCGCCGGTAAGCGTCGATCTGGCCAGGATGACTGGAAGCGATCCCATTCTCGCGCGCGGCCGGGCGGTCCTGCGCGCGGCGCCGGCAGCGCGTTGATCGCGTGCGTGGAATTGCAACCGGACTCTTAGGCTGGGGAGTCTCGGGAAAAGGGCGTAAGCTAGACGCCAGAGAGCGCGCCGGACCTTCGATGCGCTCCTCGGTGGGGACGAAAGCATGCGTGGACTTTTGATCGGATTGGCCCTGGCGCTGGTCGGGCCGGCCGCCTGGGCGCAGACGCAGCAGCAGCGCGACTGGTGCGACAGTCCCACGGCCACGGATGACCAGACGATCGACGGCTGCACCGCGCAGATCCAATCGGGCCGGGCGACGACGGCGAACCAGGCTATAGAGTACTACAATCGCGCCTACGCCTATGACAACAAAGCCCTCTACGATCAGGCCCTGGCCGATTACAATCAGTCGATCGCGCTCAACCCCAACTCCGCTGACACCTACCACAATCGTGGCGTCAGCTATCGCCACAAGGGTCTCTACGACCTGGCCATCGCCGATTTCACCCGGGCGATCGCGCTCAAGCCCGATTATCCGCTGGCCTACAAAAACCGCGGCCTCGCCTATGAAAACAAGGGCTTTCACGATCCGGCCATCGCCGACTACCGCGCCGCGCTGAATCTCGATCCGAACATGCAGGCGGCGCGAGACGGGCTGACGCGCCTGGGCGCCACGCCCTAGGGCGGTCCAGGCCGATCGGCGGCCACTCACCAGGGAAGGCAGGCAAAGACATGCGCGGAATTTGGATCGGGTTGGCCCTGGCGCTGGTTTCGGGCCCGGCCATGGCTCAGACCCAGCAGCAGCACGACTGGTGCTTCAGTCCCACGGCGACGGATGATCAGACGATCGACGGCTGCACGGCGCTGATCGGCTCGGGCCGGCAGACGACGGTGGGCCAGGCCGCCGCCTACGACGCTCGCGCCTTTGCCTATGACAACAAGGGCCTCTACGACCAGGTCATCGCCGACGAAAACCAGTCGCTGGCGTTGAACCCCAATTCCGCCAACGCATACAATGATCGCGGCAGCGCCTATTACCACAAGGGGCTCTACGACCAGGCCATCGCCGATTTCACCCGCTCGATCGGGCTCAAGCCCGATACCGCCGGCGCCTACAACAACAACGGCAACGCGTTCGCCTATAGCAATCGCGGCGACGCCTATCGCCTCAAGGGCCTCTACGACCAAGCCATCGTCGATTACAGCCAATCGATCGCGCTCAAGGCCGACTTCACCCAGGCCTACACCGGCCGCGCGGCGGCCTATGAGAACAAGGGCCTGCGCGACCAGGCGGTCGCCGACTACCGCGCCGCGCTTAAGATTGACCCGACCTCGCAGCGCGCCAAGGACGGTCTGACGCACCTGGGCGCCACGCCTTAAGGATCGGCCGAGCCCCGCGTCGCCGCGCCTCGCGCTATGCGGTCAAGAAAGGCCCAGAGCATGCGTGGACGTCTGACCGGATTGGCCCTGGCGCTGGCCGCGACGGCCGCCCTGGCGCAGACGCAACAGCAGCGCGATTGGTGCTTTGCCCCCGGCCCCACCAACGGTCAGGCGATCGAGGGTTGCACCGCGCTCATCGAGTCGGCGCGCGAGACGTCGGCCAGCAAGGCCGCTGCCTACCACCATCGCGGCTTCGCCTATGAGAGGGAGGGCTGGCTCGCCTGGGCCATCGCAGACTACACGGCGGCCATCGCGCTCAAGCCCGACAACGCCGGCCCTTACGACAATCGCGCCGCCGCCTATGAAAAAAGGGGCCTGCGCGATGCCGCCGTCGCCGACTACCGTGCGGCGCTGAAGATCAATCCCAACCTGGACATGCCCAGGGCGGGGCTAAAACGCCTCGGCGCTACGCCCTAGGACCGGACTCTCGGACTGTGGAGTCCCAAGGAAAGTGGCGTAAGCTGGTCACCGGCTACGGCGGTCAACGGAGGGGGAGCAATGCGTGGAATCTTGATCGGATTGGCCCTGGCGCTGGTCGCGCCGGCCGCCTGGGCCCAGACGCAGCAGCAGCGCGACTGGTGCTATAGCCCCACGGCCACCGACGATCAGACCGTCGACGGCTGCACGGCGCTGATCCAGTCGGGGCGGCAGACGACGACGAACCAGGCCGCAGCCTACCACAATCGTGGGTACGCCTATGAAAACAAAGGCCTCTACGACCAGGCCATCGCCGACGACACTCAGTCGCTGGCCTTGAACCCCAATTCCGCCTACGCCTACAACGATCGCGGCTTGGCCTATGACGGCAAACACCTCTACGACCGGGCCATCGCCGATTACACCCGCTCGATCGCGCTCAAGCCCGATTATGCCGCCGCCTACAACAATCGCGGTAGCGCCTATGAAAAGAAGGGCCTCCGCGACCCAGCCGTCGCCGACTACCGCGCATCGCTGAGGTTGAATCCGAACCAGAATATGCCGCGCGAGGGCCTCACGCGTCTGGGCGCCACGCCCTAGCGCGAGCCCGGCCGGGCGGACATTCACCATGAAGGGGGCGAAGACATGCGGGGAATCTTGATCGGTTTGGCTCTGGCGCTGGTGGCGCCGGCCGCCTCGGCTCAGACGCAGCAGCAGAGCGACTGGTGCTATAGCGACACGGCCACGGACGACCAGACGATCGACGGCTGCACCGCGCTGATCCAGTCGGCTCAGTCGACATCGACGGTCAAGGCCGCCGCCTACGACAATCGCGGCTACGCCTATGAGGACAAGCACCTCTACGACCAGGCTATCGCCGACGAGACGCAGGCGCTGGCCCTGAACCCCAATGATCCCGCCACCTACAACAATCGCGGTATCGCCTATGACGACAAGGGCCTCTACGACCAGGCCATCGCCGACTACAACCGCGCGATCGCGCTCAAGCC
>PMOM01000257.1 GCA_003161535.1 Caulobacteraceae bacterium
GCCTCGCCCATGAGCATCGCCGCGGAATAACCGGAGCGCGGGCGTCCCGCCCGCGAGCTTGAACGCCGTTCAGCTCGAAGCGAGGTCCAATGCCGTCGGATGGCTGGGCTGGTAGAGCCCAACCTCGCCGCCGCCGGGAAGCCGGATCTTGGTGATCGAGCCCCAACGCGCCCCCTGCACATCCGAACAGGCGACGCCCTTTTTTCCGAGCGCCGACATTTGCGCCTTCAGATCATCGCACATCAGATAGAGTTCGTGCCGCTCGCCGCCCTCGGCGGGATGCACGGCCAGTTCCGCCGGCGGCAGGGCGAAGATCAGCCATCCATGGCCGGCGTCGACGCACGGAAATTCCAGGACGTCCCGGAAAAAGGCGCGATCGGCGGCCGCGTCCTGGCTGTAGACGATGACATGGGCGCCAAAGATCATCGACATCACTCCTCGTTCGCCGCCCAGATTGCGCCCGGCGACCAATTCCGGCAAATTTTGAACGGGTCTTCGGATCACGGTGAGTCCCATGCCGAGCAAGAATCAGATGCAATCTGACAACATCCCCCACTCGCGCCCTCGACCGCGACGAGCACGATGCAGCGCTCGACAGGCGACTAAGGAACATCGCTACAGCGCCGAAGGACGATGAAACGCATCATTCTTGACGCAACGCGGTGGAGTTCGGAGTCCGAGTTTCACGAGGCGGTCGTGAGGGCGCTGGGAGCGCCTGACTGGCATGGACGCAACCTCGACGCCTGGTGGGACTCTATCGTTCGGGACTTCAACGATATCCATCCCCCCTACATGGTAGTCATAAATGGGCTCGAAACGTGTGGCCCGGATCTTCAAAAATACATCGAGCGATTCATCGAACTGTTCGCCGAGGCGAGAGGGAAGTTCTCGCTCGAAGTCTATGCTACGGCGACCCCGCTGAATTAGCCGGTTTGCAAACTACATAATCACCCCCATTGAACCCCGAACGAAGGCGGAACAAGATGGCGCCATGGAAGCCGTCGTCCTCGCCTTTAGCCGGCCGCTGACCACCGGCGCGGTGACGCGCGGCGCGGCGCGGCTGTTCGCGGCGCTCGGCTATGCGCCGCTGTTGGAAGTCTGCCTGCCCAACGGCCGGCGGGCTGACATCATGGCGCTGGGCCCGCGCGGTCAGATCGCCATCGCCGAGGTGAAATCCAGCCTCGAAGACTTCCGCTGCGATCGCAAGTGGGAGGAGTACCAGCCCTTCTGCGACGCCTTTTTCTTCGCGGTGGCGCCGGAATTCCCGCGCGACATCTTGCCCGACGAACCCGGCCTGATCGTCGCCGACGCCTTCGACGGCGCCGTCCTGCGCGAAGCCCCGATCGATTCCTTGAGCGGCGCGCGACGCAAGGCGATCACCATCGCCTTTGGGCGACTGGCGGCGATGCGGACGATGGCGGCGCCGGGCGAGGCGCCCTTGGGCTGACGCGGGGACGGAGGCCGCCCACAATCCCGGTTTCCCCGCGAAGAGGGAGTCGCCGATTCAATACAACCGCATCCCGTCCTACCGAGGCGCGCGCTTGGCCAGAATCCGCTGCAGGGTTCGGCGGTGCATGTTCAGGCGCCGCGCGGTCTCCGAGACATTGTGGGCGCACAGTTCATAGATGCGCTGGATATGTTCCCAGCGCACGCGGTCGGCGCTCATCGGATTGGCCGGCGGGGCCGGCGCCTGGCCGGTGGCCGCCGCCAGCAGGGCGCTCACCACATCGTCGGCGTCGGCGGGCTTGGCCAGATAGTCCACCGCCCCGGCCTTCACCGCCGCCACGGCGGTGGTGATGTTGCCGTAGCCGGTAAGCATGATGACCCGCGCCTCGGGCCTCGCGCCGCGCAGCGCTTCGACCACCGACAGGCCCGATCCGTCCTCCAGCCGCATGTCCAGCACCGCGAAAGCCGGGGCCGCGGCGGCCACCGAGGCCAGCGCGGCGGCGACGGTTTCCACCAGGCTCACTTCGAAGCCGCGGGACTCCAGGGCCCGGCCAAGTCGGTTGCGCAAAGCCGCGTCGTCGTCGAGTAGCAGCAGGGTCCTGTCGGGCAGGGCGGCCACCAATTCATCGACACTACTCATCACGCGGTCTCCCATCCGCGCGGGCCATTTAAGCGCCCCGCGCCCCAGAACTCGGCACTATGTCGCCCATTAGGGCGTCAGTTCAAGCCTCTTGGGGACCAGTTCAAACGCCTCCATGCGCTTCCGGGGCCAACGCGCGGTGACGATGGCGCCCCCGCCCCTGGCGTTGGCGAACTCCACCTTGGCGCCGCTGCGCTCGAGCAGGGTCTTGGCGATGAAGAAGCCCAGGCCCATGCCGACGTGGCCGGTGCGCGAGCCCTCCGCCCCCGGCCGGCTGGTGACATAGGGCTCGCCCAGGGTGGCCAGCACCTCGGGGCTGAAGCCCGGCCCGTCGTCGCGCACTTCCAGGGCGATGGAGTCGGCGTCGAACCGGGCGGTCACCAGGATCTCGGCGCGGGCGAAGTCGAAGGCGTTCTCGACGATCGAGGTCATCGCGTGCAGCACCTCGGGCCGTCGCCACAGATCCGGCGCGGTCATGCCCGGAGGCCCCGTCACCACCGCCTCGGCCCGCACCTGAGCCTTGCCGGCGTAGGGCGCCAGGACGTCGCGGACGACCTGCAGAAGGCTCATGCGTTCGTGCAGCGCGTCGGTGGTCTCGGGTTTTTCGGCCAGGCGCTGGAGGATGTCGCGGCATCGCTGGGCCTGCTCGACCAGGAGCCAGGCGTCGTCGTGCAGGGGCCCCTCCTTGGTTTCGCGGGCAAGCTCCTTGGCGACCACGGTGATGGTGGCCAGCGGTGTGCCCAGCTCGTGGGCGGCGGCGGCCGCCAGGCCCCCCAGCGCCGACAGCCTCTGCTCGCGCGCCAGCACCGTCTCGGTGACACTCAGCGCCAGCGCCATGCGCGCGCCCTCGGTCGCCGTCCAGGCCGCGTAGCCGCAGGCGAATGCGATGGCGGCGATCAGGGCGATCGCGCAGCCCAGGCGATAGATGGACGAGAACGCAACGGCTCCCGGCGGCCCCGGAAGGGGCAGGGCGAACGCGGCCAGCGCCAGGCTGCAGACGATGGCCAAAATCGCCAGGCCGAATGCATGCCGCTGCGGCAGGGTGGTGCCCGCCACGGTCACCGGAACAATGAGCAGAAAACAGAACGGATTGACCACGCCGCCGGTGAAATAGAGAAGCCCGCTGAGCTGCAGGATATCGAAGGCCAGCTGGCCGCTGGCTTCCCACGGCCGCGCGTTTCGCATGGCCGCCGGGGTGATGGCGATGCCCAGGCTGAACAGCGCGCTCATGCCGATCAGCGCGAAGCAGGGCAGGTAGGCTATGGGGTAGCCCAGCACCCGTCCAACCACCGCGATCACCGTCGCCTGGCAGACCATGAACAGGCAGCGAAGCAGGATCAGGCTGCGGGCCTGCCGAAGGCCCGCGCTCACCCGGCGGCCTTGCACGATTCCCGCGCCCGGCGTATCGGAGCGCGGCTCGCCTGGGCCGCTAGCCTCGTCGATGGACTTGGGGGCCGCCGTCGATGTCATGGCGCGAAAGATGGCCCGGAAAGGCCGCTCGCGCGAGCCCTCGTTTTTCGATTGACGGTTTTGGGGATCTTGCTTGAGGCGCTCGTGGTGGATCGTCGGTGTGACTGGCGTCGCGACAGCCCTCGTGGTCGCGGCGCTGGCCTGGCGCGGGCGAGAGCCGTCGGCGCCGCAGAGCTCTTCGGCGGTGGGCGGGGCCTTTCAGCTGGTCGATCAGGCTGGCCGGCGGGTCGATGAGCGCATCCTCAAGGGCAAATGGACGGCGGTGTTCTTTGGCTACACCTTCTGCCCGGATGTCTGTCCAACCACCCTGACCACCCTAGGCGGCGCCATTGAGTCTCTCGGCGCCAAGGCCCGCGATGTGCGGGTGGTGTTCATCACCGTCGATCCGGCGCGCGACACCTCGGCCCAGCTGCGCGCCTATCTTGCCAGCCCGACCTTCCCCAAGGGTGTCATCGGCCTCACCGGGAGCGATGCGCAGATCGCCGCCGCGGCGCGCGCCTGGCGCGTCTATTACAAGAAGGTCCCCGATGGGGCGACCTACAGCATGGACCACACCTCCATCGTCTATCTGATGGACCCGCGCGGGCGCTTCAGCCGTCCGCTCGATGTGAGCGTTCCGCCGGCGGGCGTGGCGCGGCAGATTTCGGACGCCATCGACGGCGCCTGACCTTGGGTGACTCTGGACTTGGGGTGGGGCGCGGGCCATGTTGCTGCATCGCACAACGACAAGGTCGCCATGCTCTATACGCTCCACGAAGCCGCCTATCGCACCGCCGCGCCCCTGCGCCTAGCCGCCGAGTTCGCCCGCGACTTCTGGAGCTCGCCGATCAATCCGGCCGGCGAATCGCACCTGGGCCGCAGCCTTTATGCGTCGTCCGATCTGATCGTCGGCCTCACCCGCCGCTACTTCAAGCCGGCCTGGAATATCGATGAGGTCATGATCGATGGCCACGCCGTGCGGGTGACCTGCGAGAGCCCCTGGCGTTCAGCGTGGGTCACGCTTCGGCATTTTCGGCGCGATCCGGCCGATCTGGCCGCGGCCGGTCGCGAGGCCCCCGACGCGGGGCCGGCGGTGCTGATCATCGCGCCCCTGTCGGGACACTTCGCCACCCTGCTGCGCGGCACGGTGGAAACCTTTCTCGCCGACCACGACGTTTATGTCACCGACTGGTCCAACGCCCGCGACGTCCCGCTCATCGAGGGGCGCTTTGGCTTCCACGACTATGTCGACGCCCTGGGCGACATCCTGCGCCACATTGGCCGGCGCGCGCACGTGGTGGCCGTCTGCCAGCCGGGACCCCCGGCCCTGGCCCAGGCGGCGCTGATGGCCGAGGACGACGACCCCTCGCGTCCGGCCAGCCTGACCCTGATGGGCTCGCCCATCGATGCGCGGCTGTCGCCAACGGCGGCCAACCGCCTGGCCGAGGAGCGGCCCTTCACCTGGTTCCAGTCGCACATGATCCACACCGTTCCGTGGCCGTACGCCGGGGCGTTTCGGCGGGTCTATCCAGGCTTCGTCCAGCTCTACAGCTTCCTTTCCATGAACCCCCGGATGCATCAGGACGCGCACCGCCGCTACTTCGACGATCTGGTCAGCGGCGATGGCGATTCCGCCGACAAGCACCGGCAGTTCTACGACGAATATCTGTCGGTCCTGGATCTTTCCGAAGAGTTCTACCTGGAGACCGTCGACATCGTCTTTCAGANNCGACATCGGCCTGATGACCGTCGAGGGGGAAAACGACGACATCTCGGGTGTCGGCCAGACCCAGGCGGCCCACGGCCTGTGCGCCAATGTTCCCTCCGACATGCGCGAGCTCTATGTCCAGCCGGGGGTGGGCCACTACGGCGTCTTCAACGGCCGGCGTTTCGCTAAGGAAATCTATCCGCGCGTGCGCGATTTCATCGCCCGGCGCCAAGAGGGTTTGACGGCGCGCGAAGGGGGCCTATCCCAGGGCGATGAGCCTGTTTCGAAAACGACTCGCCGACGGCGAGCGGCTTGACGTCGGCGGCGTCTGCGTCCGCCTGAGCGTCAACCGGCGGGCCAGGCGAATATCCCTGCGCATCGATCCGGCCAGCGGTCAGGTGATCGCCACCGCTCCTTCCCTCGGCCGCTTGGCCGACGCCGCCGCCTTCGCCGCCGCCCGCGCCGCCTGGATCACCGGCCGGCTCGCCGCGCGGCCAAGCCCGCGGGCCTTCAGGGCCGACGAGACGGTGACGTTGTTTGGCGCGCCCTGTCGCTTGGCGGCGGACGGCAGGCGGCCGCGCCTCGTCGCCATCCTTGGCGAAGAATCCTGGTCGCTGATCGGCTGTGGCCACGGCGAGGTCGATCCCCAGCTGGTCGCCCGGGCGGTCAAGCGCCAGGCGCTCGAGGTCTTCGGGGCGCGCGTCGGCCATCATTGCCGCGGTCTGGGAACGGCGAAGCCGGCGGTCTCCATCGGCGACGCGGCGACGCGCTGGGGCTCATGCGCTTCGGCCCGGCCCGGCCGCGCCGCGTCGATCCGCCTGTCCTGGCGTCTGGCGCTCGCCCCCGCCGCGGTGGCCGATTACGTGGTCGCTCACGAATGCGCTCATCTGATCGAACCCAACCATGGCCCGCGCTTCTGGGCCCTGGTGCGCGGCCTCATCGGCGATGAGAAACCCCATCGCGCCTGGCTGCGCGCTCACGGCGCCGGACTGCACGCCTTTGGTCGCCGCTCCTAAGGCGGCGTCCTGGGGATATCAGAACGGAACGGGCTCGGGCTGGCGCGGCCGCGCGACGCGCTGGGGCGGCGGCGCGGGCTCGGAGGTCGGCGGCGCCTCGGCGTCGACGGTGGGCGGCGGGGCGGCGTCGGTGGAAAGAATGTCGCCGATGGCGTCTCTCGCGACGGGAATCGGCGGACTGCCGGGGATGGCCTGGGCCGCCAGGCGGGGCAGGGCGGCGGTCATGAAGGCGCGCCAGATTTCCGCCGGGGCCGCACCGCCGGTCACCCGCTTCATGGCCGTGTTGTCGTCCCGGCCGACCCACACCGCGGCGACGAAACCGCCGGTGTAGCCGATGAACCAGGCGTCCTTGTAGTCGCTGGTGGTGCCAGTCTTGCCGGCCAGATCATAGCCGCCCACGCGGGCCCGGCCGCCGGTCCCCGAGGCGATCACCTGGCGCAGCATCTGGTTCATATAGCCCAGCGCCGGCTCGCTGATGACGCCGGTGCGCGCCGATCCCTCGGCTCCGTGATCATAGAGGATTTTTCCCGCCGCGGTGCGGATGCGTTCGATGCCATAGCCGCGGACCCGGTAACCGCCGTTGGCGAAGGCGTCATAGGCCTGGGCCATTTCCAGGGGGCTGACTTCCACCGCGCCCAAAGCCATGGAGGGGTCGGTCTGGATTTTGGAGGTGATGCCCAGGCGGTGCGCGGCGGCGGCGACTCGCGTCGTGCCCACCTCATTGGCCAGGCGAGCGGCCACCGTATTGACCGATTGGGACAGGGCGGTCTGCAGGGTGATCGCGCCCAGATAGCGGCCGGTGTAGTTCCTGGGCGACCAGTTTCCGATGGTCAGCGGCTCATCGACGACGCCCTCGGAGGGTGTGTGGCCGGCCTCCATGGCGGCGAGATAGACGAACGGCTTGAACGCCGAACCGGCCTGCCGCCGCGCCGTGGTCGCCCGGTCGAACTGGCTGTCGGCGTAGATGGCGCCGCCGACATAGGCGCGCAGCCGTCCTTCGCCGTCCATGGCCACCAACGCGCCTTGTTGGACGCCCTGATTGCCGTGGGCGGCGACGCCCAGGCGCACGGCCTGTTCGCCAGCGGCCTGGATCGGCAGGTCCAGGGTGGTTTCGACGACCAGATCCTCCGTCGGCTCACCGACCTGCGAGCGCACCTGGGCGTCCAGCCAGTCGATGAAATACTGCGCCCTTTGGTTGGCCAGCCGGGCCGAAACGTGCACGGGGACGGCGAAGGCGGCGTCGCGCTCTTCTTGGGTGATCGCCCCCATGCGCTGCATTTCATAGAGGACCACCGTCGCCCGCCTGGCGGCCCGCTCGCTGTTGGCCGCGGGATTGTAGCGCGACGGTCCCTTCATGGTGGCCGCCAGCAGGGCCGCCTCGCCAAGGGTCAGATTCGCCGCGGGCTTGTTGAAATAGCGCTGCGCCGCCGCCTCGATGCCATAGGCGCCTCCGCCGAAGTTCACGCGGTTCAAATAGAGCGCCAGGATCTGCTTCTTGCTGAAGTGGGCCTCCAGCCAGACGGCCAGGATCAGTTCCTGGGCCTTGCGGCGATAGGTCTGGGCCGGCGTCAGGAAGAGGTTTCGCGCCAGTTGCTGGGTGATCGTCGAGCCGCCTCTCAGGCCCGAACCTGGGTGGGTGAAATTGTAGATCGCCGCGCTCAGCATGCCCCAGGGGTTGAACCCTGGATGATGGTAGAACTGGCGGTCCTCGATGGCCACGAAGGCGGCCGGCACATAGGGCGGCAGGGCGTCCAGGTCGGCGGGCGGCGCATATTGGCTGCCGCGCACGGCGACCACCGCGCCGGAGCGATCCAGATAGGTGATCGAAGGCTGGCGATGCACGTCGTAGAGCTTGGAGGTATCGGGAAGGTCCGTGGCGAACACCGCCAGGAGGCCGACCACGAAGATCAGGCCCCACACCCCCAGCACCGCCGTCCAGTAGATGAGCGCCCCCAGGGGCGTGCGGCGCGGCGCTCCGGAGGGCGCCGGCGGCGGGCCGTCGCCATAAGCGTTCGACATGCGTCGTTCCTCGCCGCTTGGCCCGCCCCCGCCCCCCTCCTAGCGGATGGATGAGCGTGGGGCGAGACGATTGAGGAAGGCTTAAGGCCGCGCCCCTTCCGGGTCCCAGGTCTGCCTGCCATAAGGCGTTGGTGCCCGCCTCTGTCGACACCGCTCGCGACGTGCTTCGTCGCACCTTCGGCCATGCCGACTTTCGAGGCCTGCAAGCCCAGGTGATCGGCGAGATCATGGCCGGCCGCAACGCCCTGGCCGTGCTGCCCACCGGCGGGGGCAAGAGTGTCTGCTACCAGATACCGGCCATGCTGCGCCCGGGCGTCGGCCTGGTGGTCTCCCCGCTGATCGCCCTGATGAGCGATCAGGTCGAGGCGCTGAGGCAGCTCGGCGTCAAGGCCGCGCGGATGGATTCGGGGCTTTCGGGCGATGAGCGTGACGCCGCTTGGTCACAGCTTTCGGCCGGGGAACTCGACCTGATCTATCTTTCCCCCGAAGGCCTGATGCAGGCCGCCGTGCTGGAACGATTCGCCCGCACGCCGCTCAGCGTCATCGCCATCGACGAGGCGCACTGCGTCAGCCAGTGGGGCCATGACTTCCGCCCAGAGTACCGCGCTCTGGGCAGGCTGGCGGAATTCTTCCCCACCGTGCCCCGCCTGGCCGTCACCGCCACCGCCGATGCGCGCACCCGCGAGGATATCGCGGCGCAACTGCACCTGGAGGACGCCGAGCAATTCGTGGCCAGTTTCGCGCGGCCAGAACTTAGCTTGAGCGCCGAGCGCAAGGGCGGGCGCGGACACGACCGCGTGGCGGCCCTGGTGAAGGCGAGGCCGGGCCAGTCGGGCATTGTCTACAGCGGATCGCGCGATGGCGCGCAGCGCCTGGCCGAGCGTCTGGCGAACGAGGGCGTGGCGGCGCGCCCCTACCACGCCGGGCTGGACAGCCGGCGGCGCCATGAGGCGCTGAACTGGTTTCTGGGCGAGGAGGGCGCGGTGATGGCGGCCACCATCGCTTTTGGCATGGGCATCGACAAACCCGACGTGCGCTTCGTCATCCACGCCGATCCGCCGGCCGCCATCGAGGCCTACTGGCAGGAGATCGGCCGCGCCGGGCGCGACGGCGCCCCGGCCGAGGGCATCACCCTCTACAGCGCCTCCGACATGGCCTGGGCCCTGGAGCGCATCCGCCGGCGCGAGGGCCCCGAGGTCGTGGCCCAGGTTCAGGCAAGAAAAGTGCGCGAGCTGTACGCCATGCTGGACGGAACCGCTTGCCGCGCCGCCGCCGTGCGCCGCTATTTCGGCGAGACGGACGCCTTGCCCTGCGGCCAGTGCGATCGCTGCCTACGCCCACCGGTGGGCGTCGACGTCACCTTGGCGGCTCAGAAGGCGCTCTCCGCCGTCCATCGCCTGGGCGGCCGTTTTGGACGCGGGCGCCTGGTCGATCATCTCCTCGGCAAGACCAAGGGTGTCAGCGAGTCGGAAGGCGCGATGACCACCTTCGGGGTGGGCCAGGAGTTCAGCCCCTCCGGCTGGCGCGGCCTGATCGATCAGCTTCTCTTCGAGGGCCTGCTCGTTGAACAGCCCAATGACGGGCGCCCGCTGATCGCCCTGGCCGACCCCGAAGCGGTGCGCGCGGTCTATCGCGGAGAACGTCAGCTGACGGTGCTGAAGGAGCCGCAAGGCGCCGGCCCGGCCACGCGGTCTGGCCGCCCGCGAAGTCGCCGAGGCTTCGCGGTCTTCGACATCGCCCCGGCCGACGAAGCTCTCTTCGAGGCCCTGCGCGCCTGGCGCAAAGCCGAAGCCGGCCGCCAGCGCGTGCCGCCCTATGTCATTTTCCACGACCAGACCCTCGCCGACATCGCCCGCGCCAGGCCGGTGACCCCGACCGCCCTCCTGGCCATCAACGGCGTCGGCCAGGGCAAGCTGGAGCGATACGGCGAGGCGGTGCTGGCCACGGTGGCGGGTGGGGGCGGAGCTAGGCCCTAAACATCCACCTCCGCGTCCAGCGCGTTTTCCTGGATGAACTCACGCCGGGGCTCGACCAGATCGCCCATCAGGCGGGTGAACATGTCGTCGGCGTCGTCGGCGTGGTTGACCTTGACCTGCAAAAGGGTGCGGGCGTTGTGGTCGAGGGTCGTTTCCCAAAGCTGGTCCGGGTTCATTTCGCCCAGGCCCTTGTAGCGCTGGATGGCCAAGCCGCGCCGACCGGCGTCGAACACCGCCGCCACCAGATCAAGGGGTCCGCGCACCGTCTGGCTGCGTTCCTTGCGGCGGAAGGTCGCCGGCGCCGAAAAGGTCTCGGCCAGCTTGCCCGCCCGCTGCGCCAGACGCCGGGCGTCGGCCGAATGCAGCATGCGATCTTCCAGGACAATGCGCTCGGAGACCCCGCGCTTGACGCGCGTGAAGAGGTAGCCGCCGCCCTGCGCCCGCTCGCCCGACCACGCCCCGTCGCCTTCCTCGGCGTATAAATCCAGGCGGCGCGCGCCCTCGGCCAGGTCGTCGGAGGCGCCCAGCAGCCCGGCCAGGGCCGCCTGCTCGATGGCGAAGGCCGGCGCGCGGGCCGAAAGCCGTTCGATATTGGCCTTGGCCTGGCGGGCGGTTTGGGAAAGCTCGGCCAAATCGCGCCCGGTCATGCGTTCGCCTGAAGCCAGATCCAGCTCGGCGCCGTCCAGGCCCTCCTCGATCAGGAAGGCCTCCAGCTCGGCGTCGTCCTTCAGATAGCGCGAGGACTTGCCCTTGCTGGCCTTATAGAGCGGCGGCTGGGCGATATAGAGAAAGCCGCGTTCGATGACCTGCGGCATCTGGCGATAGAAGAAGGTCAGCAGCAGGGT
>PMOM01000259.1 GCA_003161535.1 Caulobacteraceae bacterium
TGGATCTTTGGCGGGACTTCCTGACCAACCAGGGCAAGGTCATCCACAAGTGGGAGCACTACTTCCCGGTCTATGAGCGCCACTTCGCCCCTTGGCGCGGCAGATCCATGACCTTCCTGGAAATCGGCGTCGCCCGGGGCGGTTCGCTGGCCATGTGGCGCCGTTACTTCGGACCCCTGGCCAAGATCGTCGGTGTTGACATCGATCCCAAGTGCAAGGCGCGCGAGGACGACGGGGTCGCCGTGCGCATCGGCGATCAGGCCGACACGGGCTTCCTGGACTCGATCATCGAGGAGTTCGGCGTTCCGGACGTCGTGCTCGACGACGGCAGCCACCAGATGCGCCACATCCAGGCCTCCTTCGATCATCTCTACCCGAAGATTCCCAAGAACGGCGTCTATATGGTCGAGGACCTGCACACGGCTTACTGGGCCGACTTCGGCGGCGGCGTCGATGAGGAGGCGAGCTTCATCAATCGCGCCAAGGCGATGGTTGACAAGCTCAACGCCGATCACACGCGGGGCGCCGTCACCCCAGACACCTTCACCCGCGACACCGTCTCGATCAGCTTCTACGACAGCATGGTCGTCTTCGAGAAAGGCCAGGTCTGGCGCAAGCAGGCCCCGGCCATCGGCAGGAAGGGGCGGGGCCGGATTCTGGGGGGCTGATAAGGATTGGAATCACAAATCCGTCGGCGCGACGAATGCCGGCATTGAGGGGAGGGCGGAACGGGACGCCCGACAGGTTGAAGGTTGCACGCGGGTGGATCTGCCGCTTAGTCATAAGAGGTGGTTGAAGGTCGCGCTTGCAGGGGACGCATGGCCATGGACAGGCGTTCGCTGTTGGCGACGGCTCCAGCGCTCTTCGCTTGGCCTGCCATCGCCCAAGACGCGCTGGCCCCGCTCCGAGAGTACGAGCGTCAAAGCGGCGGCCGCATTGGCCTCTACGCCGAGAACACCGAGACCGCCGCGAAGATCACCTGGCGCGCCGACGAGCGCTTCGTCATGTGCAGCACCTTCAAGGCTTCATTGGCGGCCTGTGTCCTCGCGCGGGTTGATCGGGGTGCGGACAATCTGGGGCGTTTGATCTCGTATGGGCCGAAGGACCTAGCCAACTATGCCCCCGTCGCGCGGGCGAACATTGCCAAGGGCGCCCTCTCGGTTGCGCAGATGTGCAAGGCTGCTGTCGAGCTCAGCGACAACACCTGCGCCAACCTGCTCCTGGCCCGGGTCGGCGGCCCCGCCGCTCTGACCGCCTTCTGGCGCGCGACAGGCGACGGCGTCACGCGCCTGGATCATACCGAGCCGATGCTGAACCGCTCGCAGCCGGGCGATCCCCATGACACGACCACGCCAGCCGCCATGGCCGGCACGCTCCGGCGCTTGGTCCTTGGAAAGGTGCTGTCCACCGCCTCGCGCGGGCGTCTTGCCGAATGGTTGCTTGACTGCAAAACGGGCGACAACCGTCTGCGCGCCGGCCTGCCTAAGACTTGGACGATCGGAGACAAGACGGGGAATAACGGCAAGGACGCGGCTGGAGACATAGCCGTGATTTGGCCGAAATCCGGTGGCCGCATTTTGATATGTGCCTACACCCAAGGAGGATCGCCGACACCTTCACAGCTCGACAGTGTATTTGCAGATGTCGGCCGGGTGGTCGCAACGCGGCTGTGAGTTTAGCCGGGGATTCCGGCCATCGGGCCCGCCAGGCGGCCACTCCCTAGAAAATCGAATATCCCCCATCTATGACGAAGCTGTCTCCCGAATGGTACTTCGAGGCGTCGGAGGCCAGATAGACCGCGATGCCGCCGAAGTCCTCCGGCTCGCCCCAGCGGCGGGCGGGGACGCGGGGTATGACCTTTTCGGTGAAGGCGGGCGAGCCCTGGGCGCCGGCGGTCATGTCGGTGGCGATCCAGCCGGGCAGGATGGCGTTGGCGCGCACGCCGTAGCGCGCGTGCTCCACGGCGATGGCTTTCATCATCGAGACCACCCCGCCCTTGGTGGCGGCGTAGGCCTCGTTGCGCGCCGCCCCTTCGATGGCCGCCAGGGAGGCGGTGACCATGATCGAGCCGCCCGCATCGCCGGCCTGGGCGCGGGCGACCATGTGCTTGCACGCCTCGCGACAGGTGAAAAAGGCGCCTTCGAGGTTGACCGACATCACCCTGCGCCAGACTTCGACGCTCATTTCGCTGAAGGACCGGGCCCCGCCGCCGATGCCGGCGTTGGCGATCACCGCGTCGATCCGACCCATGGCCGCCGCCGCCTCGGCCATGCCGGCGACCACCGCCGCCTCGTCGGAGACATCGATCCGCTGGGCCAACACCCGAACGCCGAGCGTGACGAGCTCGGCCTCGGCGGCCTGATTGTGGCCTGCGTTGCTGCCCCAGATGACGATATCGGCGCCCGCCTGCCCGAGCGCCCGGGCCATGCCAAGGCCGATGCCCCGGTTGCCGCCGGTGACCAGGGCGACCTTGCCTATGAGATTGAACGGTTCGTAGGCCATCACGCCTCCTTCTGATTTTTCCATTCGCTCGGCGGCCAAGCGCCGCCCTAGAACAACACCCGCGGATTCATGATCCGCCCGGGATCCAAGGCCGCGCGGATGGCGCGCAGGGCCGCGACCTCCGCCGGGCTTTTGTAGGCCAGGGCTTCGACGGTCTTCATGGTTCCCAGGCCGTGTTCGGCGCTGATCGAGCCGCCGAGGGAGACCACCAGTTCATGCACGATGCGCGCACCGGCGTCGCGTCCCACGGCGTGCGCGGCAGGATCGCCGCCTGTCGGCCCCAGGACATCGAAGTGGACATTGCCGTCGCCCAAATGCCCGAAGGCGTCGATGCGCACGCCTGGGAATTGTTGCTCCAGGGCGGCGGTAGCCGTCTCGATGAACTCGGCGACGCGCGACAGGGGCGTCGAGACATCGTGTTTCCACGCTGGCCCCTCGGGCTTCTGGGCGGCGGACTGGCCCTCGCGCAAGGCCCAGAACGCGCGTGCCTGAACCTCGTTTTGAGCGACCGCGGCGTCGGTGATCAGGCCGCCTTCCAGGGCGCCGGCAAGCAGGCTTTCCATCTGGGCTTGCGCCGATCCTGGCCGGGCGTTGGCGATCTCGATCAGCACATACCAGGGCGGCCGGGTTTCCAGCGGCTCGCGCAGGCCCGGCAGATGCCGCGTGGCCAGTTCGAGGCCCAGCCGCCCGATCAGTTCGAAGGCCTCCACTTCGCCGCCGGTTTCGGCCTTGGCGGTGGCCAGCAGCGTGGCGGCCTGGGCGGGGCCGGCGATGCCCACAAAGGCGACCGCGCGAGAAGCGAGGATGGGAAACAGCTTCAACGCCGCGGCGGTGACCACCCCCAAGGTCCCCTCGGCGCCGATCAGGAGCTGCTTGAGGTCATAGCCGGTGTTGTCCTTGCGCAGCCTCTTGAGGCCATTCCACACCTCGCCGCTTGGCAGCACGACCTCCAGGCCAATCACCAGGTCGCGCATGACGCCGTAGCGAAGCACCGCCGTGCCTCCGGCGTTGGTGGAGATCAGGCCGCCGACGGTGGCCGATCCTTCCGAGGCCAGACTGAGGGGAAAGCGCCGTCCCGCCGCCAGGGCCGCGTCGTGCACGGCCGCCAGGGTCATCCCCGCCTCCGCCACCAGGACGTCGTCGACAGTGTCGAGATCGCGCGTCGCGTTCATCCTTTCGGTGGAAAGCAGGATCTCGCCTTGCGGTATCTGGCCGCCCACCAGTCCGGTGTTGCCGCCCTGGGGCGTGATGGCGACCTTCGCCAGCGCGCAGATGCGCACGACCTTCGCGGCCTCATCAGTCGTTTTAGGCAGCGCCAGCAAGGGCGTCGATCCGCGCCAGCGCTCGCGCCACTCCACCAGCTTGGGGGCCAGGCGCTCGGCATCCTGACTCCAGCCCTTCTCGCCGAGCGCCGCCTTCAGCGCGTCCAGAACGTCGGCGGGGACCGAAGGGATCATGCCGTGAGCCTAGCCTCCCCGCCCCTCGCCGGCCAAGGTTTGATCAACCGATGTAGCCCGCCGCCCGGCGCAAGCGGTCGTTGATGGCTTCGCCAAGACCCTCGGCGGGGATCGGCGCCACGGCGATGGCGGTAGGACACAGTGCGTCGGCCGCGCGCAAAAAGGCGAAGAAATTGGCGGCCGCTTGCGCCAGATCGCCGGCGGGGCTGAGGTTGAACATCCAGGGGTGCTCGTGCGCCGGCCCAAAAGCCAGGAAGGCCTCGCCAGCTCGAGGTTCGGTCGCCTCCAGGCGCAGCGGTGCGCTGGGCGCATAGTGACGCGCCATGCGGCCCGGCGAGCGGACGGCATCGACCTCAGCCTCGGCGAGGGGCCCGATCAGCGCCTCGATCTGCGATCTTGTCACCGCTCCCGGCCGCAACAGGCGCGCCGCCCCTGGCAGAAGCGCGACAACCGTGGACTCGACGCCGATCTCGCAAGGTCCGCCGTCCAGGGCCCCGGCGGCCCAGGCCCCGGTATCGGCCACCGCGTCGCCCCAGGTTGTTGGGCTAGGGCCGCCCGAACGGTTGGCGGAAGGCGCGACCACGGGCTCGCCGAAGGCCCGCAGCACCGCTTGCGCCAGCCGGTGGCCGGGCGCCCGCACCGCCACCGTATTCAGCCCCGCGCGGGCCAGATCGCAAACAGCCTCGGCGTCCCGCACCGGCGCCACCAAGGTTAGGGGACCGGGCCAGAAGGCTTCCATCAACCGCCGAGCTCGGTCATCCAGATAGGCGATGCGCGACGCGACCTGGGCGTCGGAAACATGCGCGATCAGAGGGTTGAAGCGCGGGCGGCTCTTGGCCTCATACAGCCTGGCGACGGCGGCGGCGTCCTTCGCCCTGGCGGCGAGACCATAGACGGTCTCGGTGGGCAGGATGACGAGATCGCCCGCCTTCAGCGCGGCGACGGCGGACTCTAGCGTGCTCGCCGGGCGGTCAGGACGATGTTGACGTTGACCGGCGCCGGGAGGGTGGTCGTCGCCTTCCATTCGTTCTGCCCCACCCCGAAAGCCAGACGGTTGATCACCACCGTCGCGTTCATCTTCGCCTGGAGGCCGGTGATGACGAGCCGAAAGGGCAGAGTCAAAGGCTTGCGAACCCCGCGCAGGGTCAATTCGCCGATCGCCTGATATTGGTTGGGGCCGACAACCTTGAAGACGCTGGCCCGATACGTCGCCTTTGGGAAGGCGGCGGCGACGAAAAAGGCGGCGGTGGGTAGGGCCTGGTCCCGATCGGGGTTGCCGGTCACCGCCGACGCCACCTCGATGGTGGCGGTGACGCTGGAGCCGGCCAGATTGGCCGGATCGAAACGGATGTCCGCGTCCCATCGGCGAAAGACGCCTGTAAACGGCTCGCCGCCAAAGCTGGAGGAGAACCGCACCGCCGATGCCGTCTTGTCCACCACCCACAGCGACGCCGGCGCGGCGCCCGCGGCGCTGGCCGCCGCGAGCACGGCCAAGGCCGCGATCAGGCCGCCTAACTTCACGCGGGACGTGGGCGCAGGAATGGGATCATGCGTTCTGCTACGCCGTCGCGCAGAATGAAACAATGTCTCACGGCCGCGGAGACGTGCAGCGCGATGAGCCCATAGGCGAGCCAGGCCAGGAGACTATGGGTGGTGACGAAGAGGTGGTGCGCGCTCTTCATCTGATCGAGAGGCAAACGCGTCAGCGGCCCGATGGCCGGCCAATGGATGACGCCATAGAGCATGATCGGATAGACCTGGATCAGCCGGCTCGCCGAGGTCAGGGCCCAGCCGCTCAGCGGCATGCCCAGCATGATCACATAAAACAGGCCCTGGACGATTGCCGAGCCGATGCGCTCCCAGGTTCTCACTGAAAGCGGCAGGCGCGGCGCCGGCGAGATGAACCGCCATGCGAGCCTCAGCACGCTTAGAATCAGGATGGTGATCCCGAACGACTTGTGCAGCTGGACCGGCGGAATCTTGGCCAAGCCGGTCAGGGT
>PMOM01000273.1:0-695 GCA_003161535.1 Caulobacteraceae bacterium
GTGATGGAGCGCTTCTCCCACAAACTCGCCATCGCTCCGACGGCATCGATTTCCATCATCTGCGGTGGAACCAGCGCCGGCATCGAGCCGATTCCCGCGAACATCTACACCCACAAGACTTTGTCGGGGTCTTTCGCGGTCAGGAATCCCTATCTGGAGCGGTTGCTCGAAGACAAGGGTCGCAACACGCCGGCGGTATGGGCTTCGATTTTGGAAAACGAGGGGTCGGTCCAGCAGCTCGACTTCCTGACGGCGGATGAAAAGAGTGTTTTCAAAACCGCTTTTGAGATTGATCAGCGCTGGATCATCGACCTGGCCGCGGACCGCACGCCGCAGGTGTGCCAGTCGCAATCGGTGAACATCTTCCTGGCCGGCGACGTGGACAAATGGGACCTGCACATGCTGCATTGGCAGGCGTGGGAGCGGGGCGTGAAAAGCCTCTACTACCTGCGGAGCAAATCGGTGCAACGGGCCGCCTTCGCCGGCGCCGACATGGCTCTGGCCAGCGCCGCCCGCGCCGCCGAGGCGCCGACCGACTACGACGAATGCCTCGCCTGTCAGTAGGCTCCGCGCCTCTCCGAATACAGCTCCAGTAGTCCCGCCTCGCTGGCGGCGCAGACGCCCCGCTCGGTGATCAGGCCCGTGATCAAACGCGCGGGCGTGACGTCGAACGCGAAATTCGCCGCCGGGCTGCC
>PMOM01000273.1:765-7444 GCA_003161535.1 Caulobacteraceae bacterium
GTATCGGCGGCCGCGAGCGCCTTCAGATAGGTGCCGATCTTGTTGGCCGCATCGCCGGTCCGTGTCAGCCGATCGGCGCCCACCAGGCATAGATCGACCCTCCCGTGCTGCATCAGGTGACCGCCGGCGTTNNGGCCTGGTCTCGTCCACCCACACATGCACGGCGATGCCACGTTCCTGGGCGACATAGATCGGAGCCAAGGCGGTCCCCCAATCCACCGCCGCCAGCCAGCCGGCGTTGCAGTGCGTCAGGATGTTCACCGCGTCGCCAGCCTTGCGCCTGGCAGCCTCGGCGATCAGGTCGGCGCCGTGCTCGCCGATGGCCCGGCAGGCCGTCACGTCCTCCTCGGCGATGGCGGCGGCCTCGGCGGCGGCGGCTTCGGCGCGCCGGGCCGGGGCGAGGGGGGCGATCGCCGCGGCTACGCGCCCCAGCGCCCAGGCCAGATTGATCGCCGTCGGCCGCGCGGCGGCCAGGCGCGCGCGCGCCTCGGCAAGGCCGGCGTCCGAGGCGTCGGTCCGCAGAGCCAGAGCCAAGCCCCACGCCGCCGTCACCCCGATCAGCGGAGCGCCGCGAACCCGCATGTGCGCGATGGCGCGGACCGCATCATCCAAGGTTTCCAGACGAACGATCTCTAACGCATGCGGCAGCAGGGTCTGGTCGATGACCTCGACCGCCCCATCGTCGGTGGGCCAGATTGTGCGGGTGGGTCGTCCGTGGATGAGCATGGCGGGAGCTTTATTCAGCCACTGGCGCGGTGAAAAGCGAGTCGTTCGTCTATCCAAGCCAAGGTCGAACGATATGGGCTTCTCGACGCTGTTATCCCCACTCGCTCAACACCATATTTAGTCGATGCGTCAAAGTCGGCGCTAGATGTTGCCCATTGTGGTGCTAACTTGGGCCCTCGGCGAGCCATCGCCGATTCGCGCCTTTTCAAGAGCCTTCCGCGCCCATGACCCGACTCAACGCCAAGCCTGGCCTCCTCACGCCGTCGTTCGCCTACAAGCCCTTCCGCTACCCTTGGGCCTATGACTTCTGGAAGCGCCAGCAACAGGTCCACTGGATGCCCGAGGAAGTGCCTCTGGGCGAGGACTGCAAGGACTGGGCCGCGAAACTCAACGACCGCGAGCGCAACCTGCTCACTCAAATCTTCCGATTTTTCACCCAATCGGACATTGAGGTGAACGACAATTACATGGAGCGCTACGCCACCGTCTTCAAACCCACCGAGGTGAAGATGATGCTGGCGGCCTTCTCCAACATGGAGACCATCCATATCGCCGCCTACGCGCTCCTGCTTGAGACCATCGGCATGCCCGAGGCGGAGTTCTCCGCTTTTCTCGAACTGGAAGCGCTCAAGGCCAAACACGACTACATGCGCCAGTTCGGCGTCGGCTCGAATGCCGACATCGCTCGCACCTTGGCTATGTTCGGCGGCTTCACCGAGGGCCTGCAGCTGTTCGCCAGTTTCGCCATGCTGATGAACTTCCCGCGCTTCAACAAGATGAAGGGTATGGGTCAGATCATTTCCTGGAGCGTGCGCGACGAGAGTCTGCACTGCGAGGGAATCGTCAAACTCTACCATGCCTTCAACGCCGAGACGGGCGTGGTGACCAAGGCGGTGGCCGATGACATCGTCGATTGCTGCAAGACCGTCGTCGGACTGGAAGACCGATTCATCGATCTCGCCTTCGAGGCCGGCGAAGTTCAAGGAATGACCCCCGACGACATCAAAGGCTACATCCGCTTCATCGCCGACTGGCGTCTGCGTCAGCTGGGCCTGCCCGCGGTCTATGACGCCAAGGAAAACCCCCTGCCCTGGCTGCAGAGTCTCCTGTCGGGTGTCGAGCACGCCAACTTCTTCGAGGCGCGATCCACCGAGTACTCCAAGGCCGCGACCCGCGGCGCTTGGCATGGCGAGGCGGGGGTATGGTCGGAATTCGAGCGGATGATCTCCAAGCGGACGGACACCAATCTCACGCCGAATTGACACGCCGGACGCGCTCGGCGTGGTCTCGCAATCGTCGCTTTGGGCCGCTAACGAACGCCCATGACCCGGCATGTGACCCTCGAGGGAGTGGAAAATTTCCGGGACTTCGGTGACTACCCGACGATGGCTGGCCGTCGGCTTAAGCCGGGACGTCTATACCGCTCGGCGGCGCACGGCCGAGCGACGGCGGCGGATCTCGAAGTCATCGCCGCCCTGCAGATTGAGGTGGTCGTCGATCTTCGTCGCAAGAACGAACGCCTGCGCGATCCCTCGCCAGGACATCCGACGTTCGCAGCGGCCGTGATCTGCAACGATGAAGGCGATGAAAATGAGGACACCTGGCGGGCCCATGTGCGCCAGTCTGATTTAAGCGAAGCGTCGTTCCGCGACTATATGTTCGACTACTATCGAAAGGCCCCTTTCGACGGGCGTCACCTCGACCTTTTCTCGCGGTATTTCAAGGCGCTGGCGCGGAGCGATGGTCCGATCTTGATCCATTGCGCGGCCGGAAAGGATCGCACCGGCATATTGGCCGTGCTCACTCATCATCTGGCCGGCGTGCACCCCGATGACATCGTCGCCGACTATCTGCTCACCAATGACGAGCGGCGCCTGGCCATGCGCATGCCGATAGTGGCTCAGGCCATCGAGGAGATCGCCGGGCGAATCCCCTCCCCCGAGGCCCTAAGAACCGCCATGGGCGTCGAGGCCGAATATCTGCACACGGCCTTCGCGGCGATCGCCGCGAGCCATGGTGGAACCGACGCCTATCTGGAAGGGGCGCTAGGCGTCGATGCGGCGCTGCGCGACGCCCTGGAGGCGCGACTGCTGGCCTAGGACCGCGGGAAGCGGCCGGCGGGCAGCAAGTTCGGATCGTATCCCCCCGCCGGAGGAAGGCGCCACTCGCCGTGAAAGCTGAAATCCAAGGTGCGGCACAGACGCGCTTGCCCACCGTCCGATGAGTCACCCAGGACGAAGACCCGAAGATCGCGCCCCTGGCGCGGTTGGCCGAATACCATCCAGGCTTTCTTCGCGCCGGGACAGAAAGCCGAGATCAGGGCCGCCCCATCGCCTTTCGACTGCACCTCGTAAAGATCGCGTTCGTTCGCTTTGGAGCCGATCAGCGGCGAAAGACCCCCTGGACCGAGCGCCTTATCCGCGGCCGGTCGCAGATAGGCGGTCGCCTGCGCCTCCGTGGCTCGCACGCTCAGCATCGTCGTGCCGATAAGCCGCTGCTTGAACTCAAAAGTGAGCGCGCCGGCGGCCGCCCGCGTTTCCGCGTTGGCCGGATCGTAGGAGTACAGGCGAATGGAATCCGCGCGGGCCGCGCCGGCTAGGCAGGCGAGCGAGGCGGCGGCGACAAGACCACGACCCATCAATGCGGCCGCGCCCCCGACCCGCGCAGGGCGCCATCGACGTCGAAGTCAACCAGTCGCCATACGCCCGCCTCGTCGGCGAAGGTGAGCAGGCAGGTCCCGCCCTTGCGCGTGGTGGCGCACACCCTGCCATCGGGCAGGCTGGTCAAGGCGCTCGCCAAGGCCAGTACGCCGGGCACCGGCGTGGCCGGTCGATAGCCGTAGTAGTCGGCCACGGCGCGAAACACCTCCGGTTGAATGAGCAGGCCGCCGGCGGCGCGTGACAGCGGCCCCGAGAGCCAGAGGCCCAAGCCCTTCCAGGCCTCGCCGACGTTCGCCGATCGGGTGCGGTTCACCAGCCGGGCCTGGATGCTCGCTTGAAGCGCGGCGCGATCCACATGGGCGTCAAAGGCGGCATGATCATTGTCGCGGATGGAGATCAGCAGACCGTGAACGTCTCGAGCGGCGTCCAGGCGCTGGGTGGTGGCGCAGCCCGCGAGCGATGCCGCGGCGACGAGGGCGGTCAAGATGCGAAGGGCCGTGGGCATGACGGGCGAGTTTAAGTCCAGTCTATGGCGCGCTGATGGCGGCGCCTCTCGAGGGCGGGTCGGCCTCGCGGCCCACCTCAGCCTGATTCCCGGACCGAGCCGAATTTGAACTTCAGCACAAGCACGGCGCTGGACATCAGCAGGCAAACCGCATTGGAGGCTACGATGGGCCAGCGACCGATGGCCGCGCCATAGGCGATCCAAAGCACAAAGCCGATCACCGTCACCACATACATGCGCAGAGAGACCGAAGCGGCGTCCCGGTCGCGCATGATCTTCACCAATTGCGGCGCGAAACTGGTCATCGAGCAGACCGCCGCGCCGACGCCGATCACGTTGATGATCAGGGGGTTGATCACCGCGATCAGAACATCGAGCGTCCGGCCAGGCGCACGTCGTAGCGCTGCTCGCCGCTACGGAAATCGGCGTCGCCTTCCAGGGCGAGATAGGAATACTGCGAGCCGCCCTTGAGCGAAAAGCCAATGGTCGCCCACCCGCCATTGTCTTTGTCGGCGGCTAGGTTGAAGGGGTCTCCGCCCACGAAGCTGGCCATGGTGTCCCCCACCGATCCCGAGAAGATTTCGCGGTAGCCCCCGCGAATTTCCGAACGCAGCCAAGCCGCCTTTCCCCATTGGGTTCCCAGGACCAGGATCGCCTGGCCGCTGAGTCTGCTGCTGCTACGGGCGGCGACATTGAGGTCGAATCCGTCACCGCCGCCGGTCTCGTCGTGCGCGCTTTCGTGCAGCCCCAGATAGTCGACCGAGACCTCGGGACGGGCGTAAAAGCGGCCGAAACGTCGCTCGTAGGCGGCGCCGGCATGTCCGTCGAAGAAGTAGCCGCCCCAACTCGATAGGGCCGTGGCCGTGGCGCCTGGGGCGAGGAATCTGCGCTCGCCGGAGAACCATGAATAGCCGCCTGCCCCGCGCACCGAGACGGTAAGGCCGCCCACCGCGCGCCGATAGTAAGCGCCCGCCTCCAACATCGAGGCCACCACCTTGCTGCCCACCTGCGCCCCGGCGTCAGCTTCTTCGGCGTTGAAATATGCCAAGGTGACGCCGACAGCGCCGCCGCCGCTCCCCATGTGCTCATAGCCGCCGGCCAAACCAAGGAGGCTCGAGTAAGAGCCTTGGGTCTGAATGCCCGAGCGACGGACCCGTTCGTTCACCTCCTGTAGCCACAAACTGGATCCAGCCACGCGGGTCCCGGCGTCGGGGGTGGTTCCGGTCATGCCGGAGACCGCCTGCGCGGCCGCGTCGAGGGCGTCAAACAGTCCCTGCCCCTGATTGGGGAGAAGCTGATCATAGACCGACTTCAGGCCAACCTCGGTGGTCTGGGCCAAAATCGCGCCCTGGATGCCGGGGTTCTTGGGCAGGGCGGCGAGCACGGCGTTCAAGGCGCTGCCTTCGGCCGCGTTGAAGCCAAGCTGCGTCGGGGTCTTGCGGCCGACGGTTAGGAGAATCTCGCTGGGATCGGTGGCGGGATTGGCCGCGGGCGCGAAGCTCGCCGTGGCGGTGTAGAGAAAAGGAGAGTTGTTCAGCAAACCTGAAGCAAAGGTTCCAGCCGTCAGTGTTCCCTGCCCTGGGACGGTTTGGAGCACGATGTAGGTCTGTTGCTGAGCTGTTTGGAGGCTTAGCAGCGTAAGTCCGACCTGGGCGCCCTGTGCGAAGTTCGAAGCGCCCGTGGTGACGAACTTGGTATTGGTTCCCGCGACAGGGTCGGCGGAAATCAGCAGCCGGCCATTGGCGCCGACGTTGACGCTTCTGGCTTGGACGGTGTTCGGATTGGCGTCGCTCAAGGTTCCGCCGACGACGTTGAGGGTAAGCGTATTGACGCCTTCATCCCTGATCGCCCCGGTCACCGCCGTGTTGACATCGCCGTTGACCGTGACGGTGTTCGCCCCGGCCCCCAGGTCGATGATCGCGCCGCTCACGGTTCCGGCGTCCACCTCCACGGTGGCGCCGCCAGAGCCGAAGAAAACAGAGCCGTTGATCGATGGGACGGTCGCGCCGATCTGGCGCCAAACCGTTGGCGTCGTGGCCGGATCGATGGCCACGCCCGCCGCCGCTGTCGCCTGAAAGATTTGGCCGTTTTCGCTGACGATCGCGCCAATGGGATAGCTCAAGGTGGAGTTGTACACGGTCGCGGCGATCTGGTTCGCGGACGCCTGTTGGGTGAGCGTCTGGGCCGCGTGCGACGCCGAAATGTCGATCGCGGTCAGAGTGCCCGGCAATGGCGCGGTGACCAGCGTCTGGGTGATTTGGGCGCTGATGGTGCCGGTATTGGTAATGTTCGCCAGTGAACCCGACCTATCGATGATCGCCCCGGTCGAACCGCCGACACCGCCTGTTCCTGTGATGTCCGCGGTGAGGCCGCTGTTGTTGGTAAGGCTGGTCACCGTTGCGCCCGGGTCAATCATGATGGCGTTCACCGACAGGGGCGTCACCCCCGTCGTGGCGGTGTTGACCTGGGTGGCCGTTGCCAAGATTGTTCCGTCATTGACGATCGCCGGAATGGTGACGCCCGCGCCGATGTGAATGGCCGTGGCGTTGGCCTGGTAGGCCTGAGCGGTGATGCCGCCGGTGACGTGGATGCCGCCGTCGATGGTCACCGGGCCCCCGCCGGCGACCCCCAGTTGCACCGCCGTGGCCGATGCCGGAGCCGGAAGATTGGGCGAGGTGATCTGATCGAACAGGCCATTGGCCGAGATCACGCCCTGCACGACCAAGCCGTAGGGGTTGGGGCTGTAGGGGCCGGTGGCCCCAGGCGCGACTTCACCCAGCGTGACGCT
>PMOM01000181.1 GCA_003161535.1 Caulobacteraceae bacterium
CATGGCATCCCGCTTTTCCTGCAAATCAGCGACACCCACATCGGCTTCGACAAGCCGGCCAATCCGGACGTCGCCGGCACCCTTCGCCGCACCATCGAACTGGTCAACGCCATGCCGGCCAGACCCGCCCTGACCATTCATACCGGCGACATCACCCATCTTTCCAAGGCCGCCGAGTTCGATACCGCGGCGCAGCTTCTGTCGGGCCTGAACATCACCGAGCTGCATACCGTGCCTGGTGAACACGACGTCACCGACGGGCCGGGCGCCGAATATTTCGCCCGCTTCGGCAAGGCCTCGGCCAACAAGGGCTACTACAGCTTCGATCACGCCGGTGTGCACTTCATCGCCATGATCAATGTGATGAACTTCAAGCCCAATGGCCTGGGCGCCTTTGGCGACGAGCAACTGGCATGGCTGGCCAACGATCTGAAGGGCCGCTCGGCGAGCATGCCGATCGTCGTCTTCGCCCACATGCCCATGTGGACCATTTTCGAGCCGTGGGGTTGGGGCACCGGCGACGCCGACCAGGCGATGAGCCATCTGAGGCGATTTGGTTCGGTCACCGTGCTCAACGGCCACATCCACCAGATCGTCCAGAAGGTGGAGGGCAACATCACCTTCCATACGGCGCGCTCGACGGCCTATCCGCAGGCGGTGGCGGGCGTTGGACCGGGTCCAGGGCCCCTGAAAGTCCCCGCCGATCAGCTTCCCAGGATGCTGGGCGTCAGCAGCGTCAAGATCGCGCGCCATCCGCTGATGACCGGCATCACCGACACGACCCTCGCCTGAGTTTCCGCGAACTCACGCTGCGCAATTCAATCCCATCCAACAAGGAACAAAGCCATGTTTACCCGCACCCTTCGCCATGCCTTCGCCGTCCCCCTGGGCGCCGCCATGCTGATGACCGCTCCGGCTTCCGGACTCTTCGCGGCCCACGCCCAGGCGATGAGCACGGTGCTCATCAAGGATTTCGCGTTTTCGCCGGCGGCGCTGACCATCAAGGCCGGCACGACGGTGACCTGGAAAAATACCGACGACGAGACCCATACGGTGGTCGGTCCCGCTGGCGTATTCCGATCAAGCGGCCTCGACCAGGGCGACACCTACAAGTTCAAGTTCGACCGGCCCGGCGTCTATGCCTACATCTGTTCAATGCATCCTCACATGAAGGCGACAATCGTCGTCCAATAGGGCGTCGATGCACTAGAACAGCCCCAAGGCCTTGAGGCTGGCCACGCCCTCGCGGCCGACGACGATGTGGTCGTGCACGGCGATCCTCAAGGACCGGCCCGCTTCGACGACCTGGCGGGTCATGTCCACATCGGCCGCCGAAGGGGTTGGATCGCCGGAGGGATGATTGTGGGCCAGGATGACGGCGCTGGCCGACATCTCCAGGGCCCGGCGCATCACTTCGCGCGGATAGACCGGAGCATGATCGACGGTGCCCTCGTTCATCACTTCGTCGGCGATCAGCTGGTTCTTCTTGTCCAGGAAGAGCACGCGGAACTGTTCGCGTGGCGCGGCGGCCATGGCCACTTTGGCGTATGCCAGAAGGGCGCTCCAGGAAGAGATGACGGTGCGTTTGGCCGCCTCGCCGCGCCCCATGCGCGCCGCCGCCTCGTGCAGCAGCTTCAGGTCCAGCGCCGCGCGCGGCCCGACGCCCGCGACGGCCTTGAGCTCCTCGATGCTCGCTCCCAGGACGCAGGCGAGGCCGCCGAAACGCGCCAGCAGGGCCTTGGCGATGGGCTTGATGTCGACTCTCGGCAGGCTGCGCGCCAGGAGCAGCTCCAAAAGCTCGTAGTCGGGCAGGGCGGCGAAGCTGATCGCCGCGCGGGTGCGCAGGCGCGCGCGATGGCCCCGCTGGTGCGAAGGAGCGGCCATCGGCCAACCACCCCGCGTTTCGGCGTCCCGCTCCGCGCGGAAAGCCAGGCGGCCCTGTTCTCGAAGCACGTCGACGCTCCCTTGCCGGCGCCTGCGCCGTCAACGGAACAAACTAGGAACAATCTTGAAAAAACGCCACCTTTTTTTTAAGGTGGTCGCCCGCGGTCAGGCCGGCTTGAACAGCCCCTTGGGCGAGGTGGTGAAGACTTCGCAGCCGGTCTCGGTGACGCCCACCGAATGCTCACACTGGGCCGACAGGGATTTGTCGCGGGTCACCGCCGTCCAGCCGTCGCTCAGGAGCTTCACATGGTGGCGGCCAAGATTGACCATCGGCTCGACGGTGAAAAACATGCCCGCCTTCAGCGTCTCGCCAGTGCCCGGCCGCCCGAAATGGAGGACGTTGGGGGCATCGTGGAACACCCGGCCCACGCCATGGCCGCAGAAGTCGCGCACCACGCCGCAGCGCCGGGCCTCGACATAGGACTGGATGGCGTGGCCGATGTCGCCGACGTGGGCGCCGGGGCGCACCTGGGCCAGGCCGCGATCCAGCGCCTCATAGGTGATGTCGATCAGCCGCCGCGCCCGCGGCGCGACATCGCCGATGGCGTACATGCGCGAGTGGTCGCCATGCCAGCCGTCCACGATCACCGTCACATCGATGTTGGCGATGTCGCCTTCGCGCAGGGCCCGGTCGCCGGGAATGCCGTGGCAGACCACGTGATTGAGCGAAATGCACAGGGTGTGGGAATAGCCCCGGTAGTAGAGACAGGCGGGCAGGGCGCCGTGATCGAGGGTGAACTCCCGCGCCAGGCGGTCAAGCTGCGCGGTCGTGACGCCGGGCTTGACGTACGGGGTGAGCATGTCGAGGCACTCGGCCGCCAGGCGCCCGGCGGCGCGCATGCCGGCGAAGCCTTGGGGGCCGTGAATCTTGATGTGGCCGGTGCGCACGGGCGCTTCGAAGAGGTCGTCAACCAAGGCCATGATCTCTCAAGTTTCCTTTCACGGGCGGCCGGACGCGTGGATCCACGGAAGGCGGCGCGCGATGCGGATGTCTTGGACGCTAATGTCGCAACCATAGCACAAGACTTCAACACCCGCCGCCGCCGCGGCCAGCAGACCGGCGGCGTAGGCGGGATCGAGATCGGCGCAGGCGGCGAAGCGGTCGCAGTCGGTGCGCTGAATGACGAATAGCTGCACGGCTCGCGCGCCCTCGGCGACCCTGGCGGTCAGTTCGCGCAGATGCCGCGCGGAGCGCGCCGCCACGCAATCGGGAAATTCGGCCAGAGCGCCGCCGCGATGCAAGTGGCAGTTCTTGACCTCCAGCCAACAGCTTGGCCGTCCCGGCTCCTCCAGGACGAAATCGACCCGGCTAGCCTCGCCCATGCGCACCTCGCGCCGGTGCACGCCGTAGCCGGCGAGTTCGGCGATCGCGCCGGCGGCCAGGGCCTCGGCGACCAGGCGATTGGGATGCAGGGTGTTGACCCCCACCAGACCGCCGTCGGCTTCCACCAACTCCAAGGTCCAGGCAAGCTTGCGCTTGGGTCCGCCGGCGGGCGAGACCCACGCGCCGAGCCCCGGCGCGTTCAGTCCCAGCATGGCGCCGGGGTTGGGGCAGTGAGCGGTGACCAGGCGGCCGTCGTCCAGCGCCACATCGGCGAAGAAGCGCTTGTAGCGGGCGACAAGGCGGCCATGCGCCATCGGTTGCGGCAAAAGCATCGGCGGCCTATGCCCCGGGCAGGGGCGCGAGGTCCAGGGGAGGCGGTCATGGCTGGAGATGGGCGCGTCACCGCCGCCGTCCTGATCATCGGCGATGANNTTCGGCGTCGACGTGGCCGAGGCGCGGGTGGTCGCCGATATCAAGCCTCAGGTCATTTCCGCCCTCAACGCCCTGCGCGATGCCCATGACTATGTGATCACCACCGGCGGCATCGGCCCCACCCACGACGACATCACCGCCGATTGCGTCGCCGAGGCCTTCGGCGTGACGCTCTATGAGCACCCCGACATCCTGGCGCTGATGACCGCGCGCTGGGGCGCCGAGCTCAACGCCGCGCGGCGGCGCATGGCGCGCATTCCGGTCGGCGCCAGCCTGGTCAAGAACCCGGTGCAAGGTCCGCCGGGCTTTCAGATCGGCAATGTCTTCGTGCTGGCGGGCGTGCCGCAGATCATGCGCGGTATGCTCGAAGACGTCGGTCCGCGCCTGCGCACCGGCGCGGTGGTGATCTCGCGCACGGTGCGGGTGGAAGGCGCCGGGGAGGGGGCCATCGCCGCCCCGCTGGAGGCCCTGGCCAAGCGCCATCCCGATCTTTCGCTCGGGAGCTATCCGTTCTTCGGACCCGAAGGCTACGGCTCCAACCTGGTCATTCGCGGCCGCGACGCCGGCGAGGTGGCCGCCACGGTGGACGAGCTGGTCGCCGTCCTGGAGGGCGTCGGCGCCAAGGCGATCTTGCGCATCGATGCGTGACCGCCCAAAGGCGCGGCCCTATGGTCGCGGCCGGGGACGTGGCGGAACTGGTAGACGCAGCGGACTTAAAATCCGCTGGCCGCACGGCCGTGAGGGTTCGAATCCCTCCGTCCCCACCATTGAAATTCGCCTCGCCAGTGCGCCGCCGCCCCTTGTAGAGGCGGTGAGAGTCCGGCATCGGAGTGACCGTTTCGCCACACCAGGCCGACACTTCGCCTCCAGTTCAGTCATCGTGAACCTGCCGCGACGATTCGTTCAGTATGCGTTCAGATGTTGGTGGGCATAGTGCGCGAGAAACGGGCGCTTTTCTTGGCGCCCGCCGTGTCCAGGCGATCAAACAGGAACGCCGTCAATGCTTGAGTTCGATACCCGCGACAAGGCCATCGATGTGCTGGCGCACGAGGATGGGGTTCTGCTGATCGGACCGGACGGCCTGTCGTTCGCCGTCACCATGCGGGCGGCCGAGGAGTCCGCGGCGCGGTTGCTCAAGGCGGTTGAACACGAGCGGTCTCGCCAGCGCTACGCCTAAGGGCGCGCCGCGCAGCCGACCATATCGGGCCACTAGCCACCAAATAGACAAATCGGCCTGCCAAGGTTGAGTCTGGGGCTCGGCTTAGGAAAAGGCGCGATGAGCGTGGATGCGGGCGCGAGCATGGCGATGGCGGCGCGGCGACGAAAGAAGCGCAATCTCAATTCCTGGCTGCGCGAGAGCTGGCTGACCTACCGGCATCGCGCCGACCGCTGTGAGGAGCGCTTCGACTTCGACTGGCGCGCCATCCCCCATACCCGCGCGACGGTGGTGAACCTGCTCCTGGCGGGCAACCCGAACGGCCGATATCTGGAGATCGGTTGCGCGGGCAACGAGCTCTTCGACGCGGTGATGACCACACGCAAGACCGGCGTCGATCCGGTGCGCGGAGGCACCCATCGCCAGACCAGCGACGCGTTTTTCGCCCAATCGGCGGGCGAGCGCTTCGACGTCATCTTCATCGACGGGCTGCACCTCTTCGAGCAGGTGCATCGCGATGTGGTCAACGCCCTGGCCGCCCTGGCGCCCGGGGGATGGATCGCCATCCACGACATGCTGCCCAGGGACTGGCTGGAAGAACATGTGCCGCAGATATCCACCGCGGCCTGGACGGGGGACGGCTGGAAGGTCGCCTTCGAACTGCTGGCGTCCCCCGAGCTTGAGTTTCGTTTGCTGAGCGTGGATCATGGGGTGGCCGTCATCAGGCCCAAGGTCGCCGGCGCGCGCCTGGCCGATCTGGGCGCGGCTCTGGGGTCCGAGCGATTTTCCTATCTGCACCGGCATTTCGAGCGCCTGCCGGTGGTTGACTACGCCGCGGGCCGGGACTGGATCGGCTCGCATGGCGCTTTGCACTCTGGCGAAGAGGGCCGCCGGTCGTTAGGGATGACCAAATGAGAAACCTGATCGATGTGACGGGCGCGTCCGGAAGCGTCTACCGTTTCCACCGGCTGCGCGACGGCCGGCCCCTGTCGGCCATGGGCGGCAACTATGTCTATTCGCGCGAGAGTGGCGACGGCTACGAGGTCGTCTATGTCGGCCAGGGCGAAAATCTGCTCAAGGACGCGCACGCCCGTTGGGACGAGGCGGTCAAGACCCAGGCCGCCGCCCATCTGTACACGCGCCTCAACATCAGCGAGCGGGTGCGCCAGCACGAGCATGCGGACATCCTCGCCGCCGCGCAGCCGGCGATGAACGCGCGGCGCAGGAAAGCCGCGGCGGCTTAGCCCCGATTGGCCGAGAAGAGGGCGTTCAGCTCGCCGCCCGGCGCGCCACCGGCCAGGGCCTCGAAAGACCCTTCGGTTGAAATCTGGCGCGCGGCGCGCAGGAATTCACCCCAGGCGGCGCGGGCGAGCGAGCCGCCGACACTGATCCGCCGCACCCCCAGCGCCGCCAGGGCGGCGACCGAAAGTCCCGGTGTCAGCACGTTTACCGGCTTGGGCGACACGGCGGCGACCACGGCGGCGATCTGTTGGGCATCGCGAAGCCCGGGGGCGTAGAGGCAATCGGCGCCGGCTTCCGCGAAGGCGGTCAAGCGCCGAATGGTCTGGGCCAGATCCGGACGCCCGGCGATGAAGCCTTCGCTGCGGGCGGTCAGCATGACGTCGACCCCGCTGGCGTCGATGGCGGCGCGGGCCGCTGCAATGCGCTCGAGGGCGAGATCAAAGTCGTAGAGCGGCGAATCCCTGTCGCCCGTGCTGTCCTCCACCGAAAGTCCCGCCACCCCCGTCTCGATGGCCAGGGCGACATTGGCCGCCACGCCCGCCGGCTCGCGGGCAAAGGCGTTTTCGAAGTCGGCGTTGAGCGGCGCGTCGAGTCGCTCGGCCAGGCTGGCTAGATGCCCTAGCACTTCGTCGCGGGCGACCCGATTGTCGGGCCGCGCCATCGACCAGGCCATGCCCGCGCTGGTCGAAGCGAGGGCGGGAAATCCCAGGCTCTGCAGGGCGACCGCCGAGCCGAGATCCCAGGGATTGGGCATTACGAAGCATCCTGCTTCGTGCAGTTCGCGGAAGCGGGCGCGCTTGGCGGCGACGGTGGCGGTCATGGACGATGGCTCCAGGCGGTGGCGAGGGCCCTATAGATCACCCACGACGAGGGGTCGAACCCCTGAATGGCGAATGAATTGGCCATTCCAGACGCGTTCAGCGCCGGGCCCCTAAACCCGCAACGATCGTCGCCCGGCTGTCGGTCGACGCCTCAACGAGGAAAAGAGACCACCATGCATACCCGTAAGCTTCTCATCGCCGCCCTGGGCCTGACCCTGGCGGCGGGCGGCGCGACGACGGCCCTGGCCCAGAGCGACTTTGCCCAGACCCATCCCGCCCGCGACCAGGTCAATGATCGNNCAGCATGAGCGTCGATTCGCCCGCAACCACGGCGGCCACATCACGCGCGCCGAACAACATCGGCTCAACCGTCAGGAAAACCAGGTGAGCTCGCGCATCGGCCAATAGCCGCGCTCGCGATCCCGCTCTCTTCCGCGGCGGCGCGGCGGAGGGCGGGAGGGGGTGGCCAGAATCGGCGATCTGTGCGCAATGGCTGAAAGGTCGGGCGCGCCTTCCCCCGCCATCGAAGGTCATCGCCCCCACGGCGCCAGCGAGGAGTCGCCGCCAATATGACCACCGCCTGCCCCCTGGGAATCGACACCGGCTTCGTGGCGCTGGGCTATGCCAAGGTTGCCGTGCTCGGCGTCATCCAGGGGATTACCGAACTGCTGCCGATCTCCTCGACGGCCCACATGCGCGTGGTTCCCGCGGTGCTCGGCTGGCGGGATCCCGGATCGGCCTTTTCCGCGGCCATGCAGCTGGCCGCCCTAGCCGCCGTGGTCAGCTACTTCTGGAAGGATGTCAGCCGCCTGGCTGGCGGCAGCCTCGCGGCCATCGGCCAGCGACGTTTCGACGATCCGTCCCTGCGCCTGGTGGTGTGGATCGGCCTGTCGACCATCCCGATCGTCATCGCGGGCATCGCGCTTAGCGGCGTTCTCAATCAATGCAACTCGCCCATGCGGGGTCTGAACGTGATCGGCTGGGCGTGCATCGCCATGGCCGTGCTGCTGGCCCTGGCCGAACTTGGCGCGCGTCACCGGCGAACCTTGCAGGATGTGACGTTCATCGACGCTCTGCTGGTCGGCGTCGCCCAGATCGGCGCCCTGATTCCCGGCGTTTCCCGGTCGGGCTCAACGCTCACCGCGGCGCTGGCGCTGGGCTTCAAGCGCGAGGAGGCGGCGCGGTTTTCCTTCCTCCTGGGCGTGCCGGCCATCGCCCTGGCCGGCGGCAAGGAGGTTTGGGAACTGCACAAGGCCCATCTCGACGCCCACGGATGGTCGGTGCTCGCCGTTGGCTTGGTGGTGGCGTCGATTTCGGCTTTCGCGGCGATCTGGGGGCTGATGCGCATCCTGGAGCGCTTCTCGGCTTGGCCTTTCGTCATCTATCGCGGTGTGCTGGGCGTCGCCCTACTGGTCGGCGTCGCCAGCGGCTGGCTGCATTAGGCGCGGCGGGATCGATGCGGGAATCCAGGCGTTGCTGCGTCGCCGCGTCCTCCAGGAGACTTAGATGAGCGACAGTCAGAGAGATCCCGGCCGGAATCTCCCGAAGGACGTCAAACAGCCGGAGCGCCCGAAGCTCCTGTCGATTCTCGGGCCCGGCCTGATCACCGGCGCGTCGGACGACGATCCCAGCGGCATCGCCACCTATTCGCAGGCCGGCGCCCAGTTCGGCTACGATCTGGGCTGGACCATGCTGTTCAGCTGGCCCCTGATGTGCGCCATCCAGGAGATCAGCGCCCGCATCGGCCGCGTTACCGGCCACGGCATCGCCGGCAACCTGAAGAAGCATTATCCCGCCATACTGGTCTACTTCCTCGTGGCGCTGCTGGTGGTCGCCAACACGATCAATCTGGGCGCGGACATGGGAGCCATGGGCGCGGCGCTCAAACTTGTGGTCGGCGGGCCGGCGCCGCTTTACGTCGCCCTGTTCGGCGTCGTCTCGATCATCCTGGAAGTGTTTGTGCGCTACGCGCGCTACGTCAAGGTTCTGAAATGGCTGACCTTGTCCCTGTTCGCCTATGTGGGCGTGGCGTTCGTGGTTCACGTGCCCTGGACGACGGTGGCCTACAATCTGGTGGTGCCCCATATCTCCCTCAAGTCAGGATACCTGACCGTGGTGGTGGCCATCCTGGGCACGACGATCAGCCCCTATCTGTTCTTCTG
>PMOM01000111.1:0-1660 GCA_003161535.1 Caulobacteraceae bacterium
TATTCGAGCACCACGGGGTGGGGCAGCACCAGGAATTCCTCCGCTTCGATGGCGCGCACGCAGGCTTCGGCCACCGCTTCGGGCTCGATCATGCCGTCAACGCTGGCCACGCCGTCGGGATTTGCGGCCGTCATCGCCGTGCGCACCGCCTGGGGACACAGGACCGAGACCTTGATCCCCTTGTCGCCGTGGGTGATGGCCAGCCATTCGGCCAGACCCACCGCCGCGTGCTTGGTCACCGCATAGGGCGCCGATCCGATCTGGGAAAGCAGTCCCGCGGCCGAGGCGGTGTTGAGCAAATAGCCGCCGCCGCGTTCGATCATGCGCGGGATCAGGTGCCGCGCCGCCCACACATGCGCCATCACATTGACGTCCCAGATGCGCCGCCAGCCTTCGTCGGAAACCTCGGCGCCGCCGCCGATGCCGATGCCGGCATTGGAGCAAAATAGGTCGATTGGACCGTGCTCGGCTTCGACCTCCTCGATCAGGTTTAAGATGTCCGCTTCCCTGGAGACATCGGTCTCGAAGGCGACGCCGCCGATCTCCTTGGCCACCTCCCGAACGCCATCGCCGTTGCGGTCCGAACAGACGACCAGCTTGGCGCCTTCCGCTGCAAACCGGCGCGCCAAGGCGCGGCCAATCCCGCTCGCCGCCCCTGTGACGACGACAATCCGGTCCTTGATCAGCATTGCGTTTCTTCCTTCAAAGTTTCGATGACACGCCGGGGCCGCCAGATTGGCTTCACAACCCCGCGGCTCTCAACGCCTCCGCCTGCCTCGCCGCCAAACTCTCCTCCGAGAACCCCTCCAGCGACGCCTCGAACAGCGCCCGCCAGTTGAGTTCAGCGGAAAGGTGCAGGAAGGCCGAACCCAGGCCGATAGCGGCGCGGTCCATGAAGACAAATTCGCGGGGAATGGTGATCGGGCCCTTCTCGTCCAGGGCGCGCTTGACCTGAAAGGCTTCGCGTCGGCCGTAGTCGCCGGGCGCCACGCCATCGGCGACGGTGCGCACCCGATCGTCGAGCAGAGGGCCGTAGATGAACCGTGCCCAAATCGAGAGGACATCCATCAGATCGTCGGTGAGGTCCTTGAAGCCCCAGGCGCGATAGGCCTCGGCCTCGCCGGCGCGGTCGCCCGCGATCATCGCCCTATGCAGCTTGACCACCCCACCCACGAAGGCGGGAGGAAAGATCCGTATACAGCCGAAGTCCAGCAGGTTGAGCCGGTCGGCGTCGCCGGCGAAGCTGTAGTTGCCCAGATGCGGGTCGCCGTGGATGACGCCGATGTGGATCAGGGGCGTCCACCAAGCCTCGAACAGCGTCTTGGCGAGGCGATTGCGCGTGGTTTGGCTCTCGGTCTTGAAGGCCTGCAGGCCCCGGCCCTCCAGCCAGTCCATGGTCAAGAGCCGGCCGGTTGAAAGGGCGGGGTCGGCGGCGGGNNCGGGCGTAGTCCAGCTCTTCGCGCAGGCGCTCGGAGATTTCGGTGATGACCTCGCGCGTATCGACGGCGCCGAACATCTGCCGCCCGAGGCTCAAGAGCGCCCGCAGCTGGCCAAGATCGCTCTCCACGGCGCTCTGCATATCGGGATATTGCAGCTTCACCGCCAGCGCCCGACCATCGAGATGGGTGGCGCGGTGAACCTGGCCCAAAGAGGCGGCGGC
>PMOM01000111.1:1681-4024 GCA_003161535.1 Caulobacteraceae bacterium
TGGGTGAGTTCGGCGGCGAACTGCGGCGGCAGAAGATCGGGCACGGTGGCGAACATCTGCGCCACCTTCATGAGAGGCCCCTTGAGATGGCCCAGGGTCTCCTTAAGCGCCCTGGCGTTGCGCGTCTGGATGTCGCCCGCGCCAAACAGAGCATTGGCGCCGAACGTCGCCGCCGCTCCGGAAAGCCCCGCGCCCACTTTGGCTAAGCGGGCCATCCGGCCGGCCAGTCGATCACGCTCGCGGTCACGGTCCATCAGGGGCTTGGCGTCCATGCGGGCAAGTCGGCCATCTGGGCGCGCCCTAGGACGCCGCCAGCTCCCGCAAGGCGGCGTTGGCGATGGTGAGTTTAGCGAACGTCCATCCGCCCCCCGCCTTCTCGATCTCCTCGATTGTCCCGCGCGCCAGAGCGGCTGGCTCGGGGTGGGCGGCGGTCCAGGAACCGACCGCGGCGGCGTCGCGCTCGGGATCGTCGGCGCCGTACGCTTTGCCGGCGAAGGCCATGACCACGCCCGTCAGGGCGGCTTGCTCAGCCAGCATGTCCTCGATGAGACGGCGCATGGCCAAGCGCTCATAGACGTCTCCGGCGGCGCGCGATCCGGCCGCCGCGCGCAGGCGGTCAAAGCCGAATGCGCCGCCCACGCGATGATAGACGAAGGCGGCGTTCGCCAAGGGCCAGTCCTGCGCCCTGGCCAGATCGGTGAGCGTGGCGGCGACAGTCAAGGGACGCATCAGGGCCACCGAATGGGCGACGGCTTTGGGAGCGCCGGCCTTGATCCAGATGGCGGCGCGGCGAACCGCCGCCTTGCGCTCGAAGGGCGACAGCACCGCGGGCATCAGCCGCTTAAGGGCGTCCGCCGCCGGCCGATAAGAATCCACGAGGCTGCGCACACTTGAGGCGTCCCGCATGGCGCGGCGCGCGAGCCAATATGTCTGGCCCCGCAAGACATAGACCAGTTCGCCGAACAGGGCCGTCTGGCCAGCCGCGGGCGCCTTGCCGTCCAGCCGTTCAACCCGGCTCCAGGCCTCGGCGAAACGCAAGACCTGCCGCGCGGCCTCGAAGGCGGTCACCAAGGCAAGGGTGTCGCAGCCGGCGGCGGCGCGCAGACGCTGCGGGAAGGTCGGGCCGCACAAATTGACCAGCTCGTTGTCCACCGTCGTGGCGATGATCTCACGCCGCAGCCGATGGCTCGCCATCAGGTCTTCGAATGGCGCCAATGCCTTGGGGAAATAGTCATGCAGGGTGGTGAGGAAGAAAGGGTCGTCCGGCGCCCTGGAGGCGATGATCTCTTCGAAGAGATCGAGCTTACCGTAGGCCAGCAGCACCGCCAGCTCGGGCCGGGTCAGCCCCTTGCCGGCCATGCCCCGTTCGGCCAGGGCGGCCACGCTCGGCAGTCCCTCAAGCGAGCGGTCCAGGCGTCCCCGGCTCTCGAGGTTCAAAATGAACTGGGCGTGGGCGGTCAGATCCTGGGCGGCCTCGGCTTCCAACAGGGAGAGCGCCAAGGTCTGATCGTAATTGTGGGTCAGCACGTGGGAGGCCACGTCATCGGTCATCGAGACCAGCAAGGGGTCGCGCTCGGCGCTGGCCAAGGCCCCGGAGCGCTCGGCCATGCCGGTGAGGATCTTGATGTTGACCTCATGGTCGGAGGTGTCGACGCCGGCGGAATTGTCGATGGCGTCGGTATCGATGCGACCGCCGGCGCGGGCGAACTCGATACGGCCGGCTTGAGTGAGGCCGAGGTTGGCGCCCTCGCCGACGACCTTGCAGCGCAGGTCGGCGCCATTGACGCGGACCGCGTCGTTGGCCTTGTCGCCGACGGCGAGATTGGCCTCGCCGACGCTCTTCACATAGGTGCCTATGCCGCCCAGATAGAGCAGTTCGCCGCGCGCCTTAAGAATGGCCGCGATCAGCTCGGCGGGGGCCAGGGCGTCATCCTCGACGTCCAGCAGGGCCTTGACCGGCTCGCTCACGGGGATCGACTTGAGCGTGCGCGGCCACACCCCGCCGCCTTGCGAAATCAATCTCCGGTCATAGTCATCCCACGACGAGGCCGGCAGATCGAACAGGCGCTTGCGCTCGCCCCAGCTCGCCGCGGGATCTGGATCGGGATCAAGAAAGATGTGCCGGTGATCGAAGGCCGCCTGCAGCCGGATCGTCTGGGACAAAAGCATGCCGTTGCCGAAGACGTCCCCCGACATGTCGCCAATGCCCACGACGTTCACCGCCTCGCGCTGGATGTCCTTGCCCAGTTCCCGGAAGTGCCGCTTGATGGACTCCCAAGCCCCGCGCGCGGTGATGGCCATGGCCTTATGGTCGTAGCCCGCCGAGCCGCCCGAGGCGAAGGC
>PMOM01000082.1 GCA_003161535.1 Caulobacteraceae bacterium
ACCACCACGCCCCGCCCCCAGGCGGGCAACCCCCGACCCCGATTGTTTCGGCTGACCGCCGACCGCGCCGTGATCAATCGTCTGGGCTTCAACAATGACGGCCTGGAGGCCTTCGCCGGGAGGCTGACCGCGCGGCCCAGGAGCGGCATCGTCGGCGCCAACATCGGCGCCAACCGCGATTCCGCCGATCGGCTCGCCGACTATGTCCTGGGCCTGAAGCGCCTGTGGGGCTTGGCCGATTATTTCACCCTCAACATCTCCTCGCCCAACACCCCGGGCCTGCGCGACCTCCAACAAAAGTCGGCGCTGACCGATCTGCTGGCCAGCGTGGCGGCGGCGCGCTCCGCCCTGGCGCGGGCCGGCGGCGACCATCCGGTCTTCCTGAAAGTCGCCCCCGATCTTGACGACGCGGCGGTGGGCGACATCGTCGAAGCGGCGATCCGCTTTGGCCTCGACGGCCTGATTGTCGGCAACACTACCCTGGCCAGGCCCGCCTCCCTCGCCGGCGCGCACCGCGGCGAAAGCGGCGGACTTTCCGGCGCGCCCTTGATGGAGCCGTCCACCCGCCTGCTGCGCGCCTTCCACGAGGCTGCCGGCGGGCGCCTGGCGCTCATCGGCGTCGGCGGCATCGCCTCGGGCGCCGACGCCTACGCCAAGATCCGCGCCGGGGCGAGCGCCGTGCAGCTCTACACCGCCCTGACCTTCGCCGGTCCCGATCTGGTCATCGCCATCCAGCGAGATCTGGCGGCGTTGCTCCGTGCCGATGGGTTCGCGAGCGTGGCGCAAGTGGTGGGCGTGGGGTGAGGTGTGAGCGCGGACAGGGCGCGCGGCAGGAGTTTAGTGCAGTGTCACGACAACGCGAAGTAACCATCTTTACGACCGATAGAACTTACGGGGATCGCTACCATGCTGTTGAATCAATTGTTACAACATGTATGGCAAGACTTTGTATTGAGTTTCACTAACGTGTACATGATAGTGCTCGTTGGCGTGCTTTCATATAGGGCAAACGGTGTAAAAGTTTTGATTTTTCCGTCGGTAGCCGCCTCAATTCTGATGGAGTTGGCTACGCTAGTTATCACTCGGTTTCCAAAGGATCAGCGGAACCCTGTTGTGATCATATTAGCTCTATGTTTCTGGTTTGTCGCAGCGTCGATTTGGAGTGCCTTATTCTTGGTTTCGCGTAGATTGTTTCAGCGATGGTCGCGGTGACACTGCACTAAGGATTTCGGTGACACTGCACTAATCCCGGAATTAGGGGACAGGAGCAACATTCCCCCTTTTGAAGCGCATTATTGTGACACCGCACTAATCTCTGGGATTACGGTGACACTGCACTAATCCCGGTTCGCGGAATCTTGCGATCTGGGCGCGGCGCCCAAATCGCGCTCCCTCACCCCTCTTGCCGCCCCCTCCCGCCCCTTTCATTGCTCCATCGCCCCCGGCGCCTTAACAAAAGGCCATGGCGGACGCCGCGCCCCCGCACGAGTCCACCCCGCCAGGCGAGGGCGTCGCCCATTGGCTGGGCGGGCTGTCGGCGCGGCTGCTGCTGCTCACCGTGCTCATCGTGGTCATCGCCAACCTGTTGATCCTGCCGCCCAATCTGGCGGCCTTTGAACAAACCTGGCTGCTCGATCGCCTGCGCGCCGCGGAGCTGGCCACCCTGGTCGAGGAAACCGCGCCGGGGGGCGTGGTCACCGACAAGGTTCGCGCCAAGCTCCTGGCCAACGCCGAGGTGGTGTCGGTGGCCGTGCAGGTGGAAGGCGAGCGGCGGCTGATCCTGCAGGCCCCGCGCCTGGCGCGCACGCCCTATCTCGTCGATCTGCGGCGCTCCAACGCCATGTCCTGGCTGGCGCCCTTCGAGACCCTGGCCGGCGGCGGCGACCGCATGGTCCGCGTGATGGCCGAGCCGCGCTTCCGCTCCGGCGACTTCGTGGAGATCGTCGCCCCCGATGGCCCGCTGAAGAAGGAGCTGATCGCCCAGCTTGGCCGGCTGATCGGCATCGCCCTTTTCACCTCGGTGATGGCCGGCGCCGTGGTCTATCTCTCCCTGACGTTTTTCCTGGTCCGGCCGATGCAGCGGATCACCCGCTCCATGGAGCGCTTTCGCGCCGATCCCGCCGACCCTCAGGCCGAGATGACGCCGTCGGGCCGGCATGACGAAATCGGCCGCGCCGAGCGGGAGCTGGGGCGAATGCAGCTCGACCTGCGCGCCGCCCTGGCCTCCCGCGCCCGCCTGGCGGCGCTCGGCGAGGCGGTGGCCAAGATCAACCACGATCTGCGCAACATGCTGACCAGCGCCCAGATCGCCTCGGAGCGCATGGCCCAGTCGGGCGATCCCAAGGTGACCCAAGCCCTGCCCCGGCTCGAGCGCGCCCTCGATCGGGCGATCACCCTGGCATCCAATGTGCTGACCTTCGGCAGCAGCGCCGAACCCGCCCCGAGCAAGGACTCCGTCGCCCTGCGCGCCGCCGTGGACGCCGCCGCCGAGGACGCCGGCCTTTCCGCCGCCGGCGTCGCCCTGAAAAACGACATCGATGCGCAAGCTCTGGTCAGCGCCGACGCCGAGCAGCTTCATCGCATCCTCATCAACCTCCTGCGCAACGCCCGCGAGGCCATCGACGGTGTCGCGGGGCGCGGCGGCGTCGGGGTGGTCACCGCCGGCCTGACGCAAGATCAGGACGCCAGTCTCGTCACCATCGCCGATGACGGACCGGGCCTGCCCGAACGGGCCAGGACCAATCTTTTCCAGCCCTTCGCCGCTTCGGCCCGCAAGGGTGGCACGGGCCTGGGCCTGGCCATCGCCCGCGAGCTCGCCAAGGGCCACGGCGGCGACCTCACCCTGGTTTCCACCGGCCCCTCCGGCACCGTCTTCGAATTGCGCCTGCCGGCGAGCTGACGGCGGGGCGCGCCTATTCGGTGTAGCCGTCCGCCACCGCCGGGCATTGCTTGACCGGCTGGGGCGTGGTCGTGCTCTTCAGGTCGGTGCGCCAACACTCATCGAGGACCGAGCAATAGCAGACCGAAAATACGAGGCGATGGCGGGCGACGTTGAACGCGTCGAACAGGCGCGCGTTGCCGGGCCTTTGCCTCACCGCGAGAAAATCGACGCCTTCGCGCGCTGGCAGCACCCCGACGATCGGGTTTTCCGAATAGAGCCCCACTTTCACCAGGCCGTCGATGTCGGTGGGCTGGGTTCCGCAGCACGCGCTTAGCAACTCCGCGAAGCTGCGCACCGGCTTGCCGTCCAGGCGAGCGGCCACCGACTGGATGCGCGCCGGTCCCACGCCGCTGTTGCGGATGCGCAGGGTTATCGCCTTGGATCCCTCCACCAGACCCGTGATCTGCGAATCGTAAACCAGGAATGGCCAGGAGCTCGCCGCCACCAGCTTGCGTTCGGTCGCGCCATGTTCGATGGCCACGAAAAGGGAGATGACCGAGATGCTGATCGCCGAGATGGCGACCGCCATGTCCACCCACCGGTGACCTGTCTTGGGCGGTTGGGCGTGAACCCCATCACCGTCGGCCTGGAGAGGCGGTTCGGCCAAGCGTCATCCCCTTGTCTGCGCGCCCTTTCGCTTAGCGCTGAAGATCGCCTATGTCACGGTGGCGGGCCGCTCGGCGCGGGGCGGCGCCATGCCAGGGAAACTTCGCCATGACCCGAAGGCTGATCGATATTTCCATCCCCCTGGAGGTCGGCGTGCCGTCCGATCCGCCGGGGATGCAGGTGCGCATCGACTACACCGACCACACTCAGTCGGTGGCCCAGATGGCCGGCGCCTTTCCGGGACTCACCGAGGCGGATCTGCCGGACGGCGAGGGCTGGGCGGTGGAGCGGGTGACCATTTCCACCCACAACGGCACCCACATGGACGCGCCCTGGCATTTCCACTCCACCCAGGACGCCGCCCTGCCGGGCGGAGCGCGGGCCGCCGACACCATCGACAAGGCGCCGCTCGATTGGTGCTATCGGCCGGCCGTCAAGCTGGACTTCCGGGGCAAGCCCGACGGCCATGTGGTCGCCGCCGCCGAGGTCGAGGCCGAGCTGGCGCGCATCGGCCATTCGCTCGCGCCGCTGGACATTGTCCTCGTCAACACCCGCGCCGGCGCCCTCTACGGCGAGGCCGGCTATCTCGACGCCGGCTGCGGCATGGGCCGCGAGGCGACGCTGTATCTCACCTCGCGCGGCGTGCGCGTGGTCGGCACCGACGCCTGGTCGTGGGACGCGCCGTTCAGCCACACCGCCAAACTCTGGGCGAAAAACCGCGACCCGGCGATCATCTGGGAAGGCCACAAGGCCGGGCGCGACATCGGCTATTACCAGATGGAAAAGCTGCACAACCTCGAGGCCTTGCCGGCCACGGGGTTCGAGGTGATCTGCTTCCCGGTCAAGGTGAAAGGCGCCTCCGCCGGCTGGACCCGCGCCGTGGCGCTGCTGGAGGGCTGACGCCTCGTTCCTCCCCCGTTTCGCAGGGGAGGATCAGCGAATGAATCTCCCCCCGTTTACGGGGGGA
>PMOM01000224.1 GCA_003161535.1 Caulobacteraceae bacterium
CCGTGCAGGCCGCCGGAGACCTTGTAGGAATTCTGATCGAATTTTCCCCCGGCGTGCAGCTGGGTCATGATCACCTCGGCCGCGGAAACGCCCTCGCCCTCGTGAATGTCGGTGGGAATGCCGCGCCCGTCGTCGGTGACCGTGCACGAGCCGTCGGCGTTGAGAATCACCTCGACCTTGGTGGCGTAGCCGGCCAGCGCCTCGTCGATGGCGTTGTCGACCACTTCATAGACCATGTGATGCAGGCCCGAACCGTCGTCGGTGTCGCCGATGTACATGCCCGGCCGCTTGCGCACGGCGTCCAGGCCCTTGAGCACCTTGATCGAGTCGGCGCCATAGTCGGCGGCGGCCTCGGCCGCGGTTTCGGCGGGGCGCTCCTCGGCGGTCTCGTCGGTCTCGTCGGTCATCTAGGTTTCCAGGGCGGTCAAGCTGGAGGCGTCGACATGCACGCCGAGAGCCCGACCCTTGAGGGTTTCGAACAGCGCCTCGTCCGTGCCCGTGAGAAAGGCCTGGAGCGATAACGACTCGATCTCGTCGAAGAGCGCGGCGCGCCGCTGGGAATCCAGATGCGCCGCGACTTCGTCCAACAACAATATAGGATTCGGCTGCGAATTTGCACGGGAAAGTCGCGCCGCCTGGGCCAGAACCAGATTGAGAATCAGCACCTTCTGTTCGCCGGTTGAACACTCCGCCGCTGGCCGCCCCTTGGCGTGGTGGGTGACCAGCAGATCGCCCCTGTGGGGCCCGACCAGCGGGCGCCCGGCGGCCTGGTCGCGGGGCCGGGCGGCGGCCAGGGCGGCGGCCAGATTCGCCTCCAGCTCGTCGGCGCCCGCGCCGGCGCCGGCGGCCTGCTCCCAGGATCCCAGAAGCGTCAGATCGGCCCGCGGGAAGATCCCTTCGCCGCGCGCCGCGATTTCCGCCCGCAAGGCGTCCAANNGCCAGCCAGGCGACGTCGGTGGTTTCTTCAGCCAGCAGACGGGTCCGCTCGCGCATGGCCCTCTCATATTCACCCACGTGCGCCGCGTGCGCCGGCTCGGCGGCGAACACCAGCCGATCGAAGAACCGCCGCCGCTCGGCCGCGCCGTCGAGAAAAAGGCGGTCCTGAGTGGGCGTCAGCCATAGGGGACGCAGATACTCGGTCAGCCGCCCTGGGGGGACGCTCGCCGCATCGACGCGCACCTGCCGTCGCGCCGCGTCCGCCGTCTCCACGCCGGTCCCGATGCGAACCGCGCCGTCATCGCCGGTGACTTGGGCCGAGACCGCCCACGCTCGTCCAACCGGCTCGCATGGCGCGCGGCGCCCCAATTCGGCCAGGGCCGCCCCGCGCAGACCCCTTCCGGGCGAGAGGAGGCTGATCGCCTCAAGAAGATTGGTCTTGCCGGCGCCGTTGGGCCCGAACAGAAAAACGCTTTGTCCGTGCACGGTTAATTCCGCTCGCGCGTAAGAGCGGAAGTCGGTGAGAAGGATGTGATCGATCGCCGAACGCACTCGCCCTCCGGTCAGGCGCGCGAGTGGGCTCTCACGCCCTCAGCGGCATCAGCACGTACTGCACGGCGGCGTCGGTGGGGTCGAGGACAAGAACCGGATCGAGCATGGTGGCGGCGCCGGCCCGGTCGGCGAAGCGGAATTCCGCCGTCTCGCCGGCGATCTGGGCGCTGACGTCCATCAGATAGCGGGCGTTGAAGCCGATCTCGAAGGGCTCGCCATCGTAGTCGACTTCCAGTTCCTCCACGGCCTGGCCGGTTTCCATGTTGCGCACGGTCAGGACGATACGCCCCGTCTCCGCCGCCAGCTTTACCGAGCGGCTCTTTTCGGAAGAGATGGTGGCGACACGGTCCACGGCGGCGGCGAACAGGGCGTTGTCCACCGTCATCACCCGGTGATTCTCGCGCGGAATCACCCGCGTGTAGTCGGGGAAGGAACCGTCGATGACCTTGCTGGTCAGGGCCGCGCGCCCGAAATCGAAGCGGACCTTCTGGGGGCTGAGCTGCACCTGCACCTCTTCGCCGGCGTCTTCCATCAGACGGCGCGCCTCCGCGATGGTCTTGCGCGGGACGATCACCCCGGGCGTCCCCGCCGAGCCTTCGGGGGCGGGCATGTCGGCCAAGGCCAATCGGTGCCCATCGGTGGCCACCGCGCGCAGGACCGGGCGGCCTTCCTCGACCAGGGTGTGCAGGTAAATTCCGGTGAGGTAGTAGCGGGTCTCCTCGGTGGAGATGGCGAAGCGGGTCTTGTCGATCAGGCGCATCAGGCTGGCGGTTTCCACCGCGACCGGACCCGACAGGCCGTCGGGCGACATCACCGGAAAGTCGCCGGCCGGCAGCACCGGCAGGTTCACCTTGTAGCGCCCGGCGCGGACCTGCAGCCTGGGGTCGTCCCCCGCGAAGCCCAGGGAGACCTCGGCCCCCTCGGGAAGCTTGCGGACGATTTCATAAAGCGTGTGGGCCGGAGCGGTGATCTGTCCGACCACCTCCACGCGCGCTTCGGTCTCGTCGATGATCTCCATGTCCAGGTCGGTGGCCGAGAACGCCAGACCGGTTTCGCTGGCGCACAGCAGGACGTTGGAGAGGATGGGGATGGTGTTGCGTCGCTCGACGACGCTCTGCACGTGTCCCAGCGCCTTGAGCAGGGCGGCTCGCTCGATGGTCAGCTTCATGTCCATGTCCGCATCGGCGCCGCCGCGGATCGATCTCCGAGCACGACGGGTGAGAGGGGACTTGGCAGACTAGCGGATTTGTCGCCGCGAGGAAGAGGCGCGTTGCGTTCAGTCGGCCTCGTCGCCCGCCGGCGAGGTTTGGCCCTCGCCCGTCCCGCCGCCGCTCTCATCGGACGGGCCGGCGCGGCCCGTGGAGTCCTTGGCCGCCACCACCACCATTGCGGGGCGCACGACGCGGCCAAACAGATCGTAGCCGGCCTGCAACACCTGAGTGACCGCCCCTGGCGCCACGCTG
>PMOM01000279.1:0-5764 GCA_003161535.1 Caulobacteraceae bacterium
GGGGACCGCGTCGCCCTGCTGGGCGCCAATGGCGCGGGCAAGTCGACCTTGCTGAGCCACCTGGCCGGCGCCTGGGAGGGGCGGGCGGCGCACTACGATGGGGCGGCCCCGGTGCGCTTCAACCCCGCCTGCCGGCTGGTCTATTTCAATCAGACTCTGCGCGGCTTGCCTCTGGAGCGCAGCCTGCTCGACTATGTGACCGACGCCGAGGGGGTCACCGAACGCGAGGCGACGCGCTTCCTCGCTCAGACCGGATTTGCCGTCACCCGCGCGCGCGAACCCATCGGCGTCCTCAGCCAGGGCGAACGAGCGAGACTAATATTTTTGAAAATGAAACTATTGAAGCCGAACTTTTATCTTCTGGATGAACCTACCAGCCATTTGGACATCGAGGGCCAGGAAGAGCTGGAAGCGCAGCTGGAGGAGACGGAGGTGGCCTGCGTCTTTGTCTCCCACGACCGCTATTTCACCCGCACCGCCGCAACGCGCTTCCTGGAGATTCGCAAGCAGCGCCTGATCGAGGTCGACGACGCCGACAGTTTTTTCGACGCCCAGAGGTGAACGCCTGTCAGCTCGCGCCGGCGATCGCCTCCTCGACCTGGTCCAGGCGGTCCTTGCCGAAGAACAGCTCGCCGCCGACAAGGAAGCTGGGGCTGCCAAAGACGCCGCGCTCGACCGCGGCGGCGGTGTTGGCGATAAGACGCTCCTTGATGGCCGGGTCCTGAGTCAGGGCGAGGAGGCGGTCCGCCGGCAGGCCAGCGGCGGCGAGGGTTTCGACAACGACGGCGGTCTCATCCATCTTGCGCCCATCTTCCCACATGGCGGCGAAGACGGCGTCCACGTAGGGCGCGAACAGGTCCAGGGTTCGCGCGGCCACGGCCCCGCGCATGATCATCAGGGTGTTGACCGGAAAATGCGGGTTGACCGAAAATCGCGTCAGAGCGTGGCGGGCGACAAAGCGGCGCGTCTCCAGGGCCTCATAGGCCAGTTTGCTGGGGATGCCCGCGTAGGCTTCCATGGGCGAACGGTTGCCGGTGGCCTTGAAGACGCCGCCCAGCAGCACCGGGACGTAGGTGAACAGAACCCCCGTGCGCGCCTCGATGGCCGGTATCACCTTGTGGGCGAGATAGGCGTTGGGACTGCCAAAATCGAATAGGAACTGGGCCGCCTCGCGCGCCATCACCAACGCTCGGCGAACGGGCGAAGATCGAGCTCGAAGGTCCAGGCGTCGCGCGATTGCTGGTGCAGATTCCAGTAGGCCTGGGCGATGGAGGCGGGATCCATCAGTGTGTCGGGCGCCAGCTCATTCAGGGCCGCCTGGCCCCTGGCCGCGACAATCCGCTGGCGCACGAAGTCGGTGTCGACGCCGGCGTCGATGACCAGATGCGCGACATGGATGTTCTGGGGGCCAAGCTCCCGGGCCATGGATTGGGCGAGCGCCCGCAGGCCGGCCTTGGCGCTGGCGAAGGCGGCGTAGCCCACGCCGCCGCGCAGCGACGCGGTCGCGCCGGTGAAGAAGATCGATCCCGCGCCGCGCGGCGCCATTCGCGAAGCCGCCTCGCGCCCGGTGAGGAATCCTCCCTGGCAGGCCATTTCCCACACCTTGCGGAACACCCGGTCAGTGGTTTCCAGCAGGGGAAAGTTCACATTGGCGCCGACATTGAAAATGGCGACTTCCAGCGGCTGATCGGCGTCGGCCTCAGCCATGAAGGCGGCGACCTGGGCCTCGACGCGGGCGTCGAGGGCGCGCGCTTCGAAGGTTCCGCCCGCCGTCTCGATCCGGGCCTTCAGGCCGGCGAGCTGCTCGACCCTGCGGCGGCCGCCAAACACCCGGTATCCTTCTTGGGCGAAGCGCTCGGCGATGGCCGCGCCGATGAAGTCGCCCGCGCCGACCAGGGCCAGAGACGCGCCCCTAGGCTTGACCATCGCGAATGATCTCGTGGTGGCGGATGACTTCCTTGACCAGGAAGTTCAGGAACTTTTCGGCGAATTCGGGCGCCAGGTCGGCGGTCACGGCCAGGGACCGCAGGCGGGCGATCTGCTGGGCCTCGCGGACGGGGTCGGCGGGGGGAAGGCCGAGACGCGCCTTCAGTTCGCCCACCTTGCGCGTGCATTTGAAGCGCTCGGCCAGCAAATGCAGCACGGCGGCGTCGATGTTGTCGATGGAGTGACGCAGCTCAACCAGCTCGGGAGGTGGGTCGGTCGCCGGGGATTGCGCGTCGGACATGGCCGTTCCTGGTTGCGGGCGATCACGGCCAAGGTCAAGAGCCGGCGCTTAGCGTTAGCCCGCCACCCGCCGGTGAAAGGCGGCCATGGCCGCCATGGGCGCGCCAAACTTGGTGATCTTCACCGCCTTGAGCGCCAGATCGGGCGCCACCAGGGTGAAACGGGTGGTGAATTTCAGGGACCTCAGGGCCGGGTCGCGCCCGACGGCGCGGTGGAAGGAGACCACATAGTCCTCTCCGACGCGGTGACCGACGATGCCCGAGCCGGCGCTGGATTCGGCGACCATGTAGCGACCCTCGCAGCCGGGGGTCATGGTCCAGCGCCAGATGTCCACCTCGCCGTCGTCGTAGGTGAAGGTCTCGTCGAACCGAAGCGCGCCGTCGGCTTCGCGGCGCGTCCCCAGGGTCAGGATGGTGCATCGGCGGGCGACGCGTCCGGCTACATCACGCACCACGCCGGCGCCCTCCGTGCGACCCACGAAGAACGTTTCCGGCCGAAAGCCGGCGTCACTCGCTAAAGGCGTCTTGGCGTCCAACAATTCCCCTCGCGCGCGAACCGTGGCCAGCGACTCCGGACGCGGCAATGACGCCGATTGTCGCGGCCGCTTGGAGAGCCCGGCATTGTCTGCGAAACGATGATACCGCCCGCAATGCTAGGCTCGCTGGGCGCCGATGGGAACCCGCCGATGCTAGACGATTTGATGGACGCCGCCGAAAGTCTCGCCGAGCAGATGAAACAACGCCGCGAGACGGTGGCTGTCGCCGAGTCCTCGACGGGCGGATTGATCAGCGCCGCCTTGCTCGCCGTGCCCGGCGCCAGCGCCTATTTCCTGGGCGGCGCGGTGGTCTACACCGCCAAGGCGCGCATGAGCCTCATGGGCCTGCCCCGCGAAGCGGTGGCCGGCATGCGGTCGGCCAGCGAGCCTTACGCCCTGATCCTGGCTCGCACGGCGCGCGAGAACCTGGGGGCGACCTGGGGCTTGTCGGAGACCGGCGCGGCCGGCCCAACGGGAAATCCCTACGGTGACGCCGCCGGTCACACCTGCCTGGCGGTATCGGGGCCGGTGGAGATGGCGATGACGGTGGAGACAGGACAGGCCGATCGCGCCGCCAATATGCAAGCCTTTGCCGCCGCCGCGCTGAAACTGTTGTCGACGGTGCTGGGAGATTAGGGCGACGCTATTTGCGCCAGTGCGAGCGCGTGTTGATTTGGCCGGCATCCACCGCGATCGTCGCCGAAGTATGGTCGCCAAGCGGAATGCAGGCGGCGCCGCCGGCTTCGCGGTATCCTCGCGTGCCCACCGCCGCGAAGACCTCGCCGTGCACGCTGCGATCGGGCTTGCCGTCCGCCGTCGTGGCCGGGCCGCCGCACGGGCCCACCGACCGAACGATGTCATCGCCCCGATCGATCCGATCGCCCAGGTGAAGCAGGCTGCTGGTGGTCGCGGCCGGAGCGTCGCCGGCCGGCCCTCTCGCCGCCGTGGCGATGGCTTCCTGCGCCGCCGCGCCGGTGGCGAACATGGCCGTGGCGATCACCAGGGGCAGGGCGCGGACCATCGACGGACTCCTCATCGGCAGGAATGATATAGGACCTGCGCGGCGCGGCCAAATTGCGTCATCCAAGAGTGAAACCGATTGCCTAGCCCGCCTGACATCGACAGCCTCCGCGGCGCCATCGCCCCCTTGTATCGGCGGCCGGAAGGGGAGGCCTTGCGGTCGCTGGCGAGCGCCGCTCAGCTTAGCCCCGAGTCGCGAGCGCGGGTGTTCGCCCAGGCTTCGGCGCTGCTGGCCGAACTGCGGGCGCCTGGACGGGCGGGCTGGATCGATCAATTCCTCAGCGAGTACAGCCTTTCCAGCGAGGAGGGCGCCGCCCTCTTGGGTCTGGCGGAGGCCTATCTGCGCGTGCCCGACGCCGGGACCGCCGACGCTCTCATTCGCGACAAGCTCGGCAAGGGGGACTGGCGGGCCCATCGCGGCGGCGCCGACTCGCTGCTGGTCAACAGCGCCACCCTGGGACTGATTCTGGCCCAGTCGCTCACCGAGGCGCAAGCCGGAACCCTGCGCGGCGTGGTGGCTCGGCTCGGCGAGCCGGCGATCCGCGTCGCCGTCGCCGGCGCCATGCAGCGCATGGGCGAGGCCTTCGTGCTGGGCCGCGACATCGAGGAGGCGCTGCGCCGCGCCGACCGGGGCGTCAATCGCGTCTTCCGCTACTCCTTTGACATGCTGGGCGAGGGCGCGCGCACCGCCCCCGACGCCGAGACCTATTTCGAGGCCTATGCCGGCGCGGTCGCCGAGGTCGGGCGCTCGGTCTTGGGGGCCGGCGATGTCTTTTCGCGCGACAGCGTTTCGGTGAAGCTTTCCGCGCTGCATCCCCGCTATGAGCCGTTCCAAGCCGGCCGCGCCGTCCCCGAACTCACCGGCCGTCTTATCGAGCTGGCCCGCGTGGCCAAGGACGGCGGAGTTGGACTCACCGTGGACGCTGAGGAGAGCGAGCGGCTGGAGATGTCCTTGAGCATCGTCGAGGGCGCGGCGCGCGATTCTTCCCTCGCCCATTGGGACGGCCTGGGGATGGCCATCCAGGCCTATCAGCGACGGGCGCCGGCGGTGATCGCCTGGGCCAGCGGCCTGGCGGGGGCCACCGGCCGGCGGCTGATGGTGCGCTTGGTCAAGGGCGCCTACTGGGACAGTGAGATCAAGCGCGCCCAGGAACGCGGGCTGGTCGATTATCCGGTGTTCACCCGCAAGAGCGGCACGGATGTCAGCTACATGGCCTGCGCCAGAGCCATGCTGGGCGAGGCGCGCCTGTTTCCGGCCTTCGCCACTCACAACGCCCTCACCGTGGCCACCGTGCTGGAATGGGCGGGCTCGCGCCGCGACTTCGAGTTTCAGCGCCTGCACGGCATGGGCGAGGGCCTCTACGAACAATTGATGGAGACGCGCGGCGTGGCCGTCCGGGTCTATGCCCCGGTGGGCGGCTACCGCGATCTGCTGGCCTATCTCGTCCGCCGCCTGCTGGAGAACGGCGCCAACACCAGCTTCGTCCATCAGATCGCCGACCGCGACAGGCCCGACGAGGCGCTGCTGGCCGACCCGGTGGCCCAGGCCCGCGCCTCCGGCCTGACGCCGCATCCGGCCATCCGCCTGCCGCCCGATCTGTTCGCGCCCGAGCGGGGCAATTCGGCGGGGCTTGATCTGAGCGATGAAGCCGTGGTCGCCGATCTGATGAGGGCCATGAACGAGGTCTGGCGAAAGCCGGCGCGCTCGGCGCCGATCATCGGCGGCAAGGAAGGCGGCGGTGGCGCCAAGCGGTCGATCGTCGGTCCCGCCGATGCCGGGCGGGTCGCCGGGGAGGTCACCGAGGCGAGCGAACGGGATGTCGCGCGCGCCGTCTCCATCGCCGCCGGCGCGCAGGGCGACTGGAACGCGCGAGGCGCGGAGGATCGCGCCGCCGTGCTGGAGCGCCTGGCCGATCTCATCGAGCGTGATCGGGCTCGCCTGATGGCGCTGGCCATGCGCGAAGCCGGCAAGACGGTGGCCGA
>PMOM01000279.1:5775-14780 GCA_003161535.1 Caulobacteraceae bacterium
CCGTGGAACTTTCCCCTGGCCATTTTCATAGGTCAGATCGCCGCCGCCCTGGCGGCGGGAAACACGGTGATCGCCAAGCCGGCGCCTCAGACGCCGCTGATCGCCGCGGCGGCCGTCCGCCTGGCGCTCGAGGCTGGCGTGCCCGGAGATGTTCTGCATCTGGTTCCCGGCGGCGCCGAGATCGGCCATGCCCTGGTGGCCGACGCCCGCGTGGCCGGCGTCGCCTTCACCGGTTCGACGGCGAGCGCCCGGCGCATCGCCCACGCCCTCCTGGAAGACGAGGGCCGCCCCCTGGTTCCCCTGATCGCCGAGACTGGCGGCGTCAACGCCATGCTGGTGGATTCCACGGCCTTGCCTGAGCAGGTGGTGGGCGATGTCATCACCTCGGCGTTCCTGAGCGCCGGCCAGCGCTGTTCGGCCCTGCGCCTGCTCTGCCTGCACGAAGACATCGCCCAGGAGACCCTGCGCATGCTCGTCGGCGCCATGGCGCAGCTGGTCATCGGCGATCCGGCCAAGGTCGCCACCGACGTCGGGCCGGTGATCGACGCGGCCGCCAAGGCGGCTCTCGAGGCGCATGTCGAGCGCCTTCGGGCGCGGATCGTTTATGCCTGTCCCCCGCCGCCGGGACTGGAGCGCGGCCACTTCGTGGCGCCCACCCTGATCGGCCTGGACGCCATCGAGGACCTCGACCGCGAGGTCTTCGGACCCATCCTGCATGTGGTGACCTGGAAGGCCGAGCCCATCGAGCAGGTGGCGCGGCGGGTGATCAAGCTGGGCTACGGTCTGACCCTGGGCGTCCACAGCCGCATCTGGAGCGCGGCGGCGGCGGTGCGGGCGGTCGCCACGGTCGGCAATCTCTATGTCAATCGCTCGATGATCGGCGCCGTTGTCGGCGTCCAGCCTTTCGGCGGCGAGGGTCTCTCTGGAACGGGGCCCAAGGCCGGCGGGCCGCACTATCTGCCGCGCTTCGCCGTCGAGCGCACCTGGACGGTTGACACGACCTCCGCCGGCGGCAACGCCACCCTGCTCAGTCTCGAAGACTAGGGAGCGCCATGGGTGCCTCGCGCGCCCTCACTGCGCAACCCTTGGCGGTCGCGAGCGTTGGGTACTTGCGCCGGTCGATGTACCGGCTTTACTCCCGAAATTGAAAGACAGTTCATGAAGACTCTCATTGCGGTCGCCACGGCGGCCGCGCTTATCATCGGCTCCGCCGGCGTCGCCAGCGCGCAAGACCAGCGCTCCGGCTGGGGCCAAGATCAGGGCTCCGGTCACCAGTGGAACCGCGGCGAGCGGATGGGCCAAAACGACTGGAACGGCGCCCAGCGCGTCGACTATCGTCGGCATCATCTTCGCCGGCCGCCCAATGGCTATGAGTGGCGCCAGTCCAACGGCCAGTACGTTCTGGCCGCGGTCGCCACCGGCCTGATCGCTTCGATCGTCTTGAACGCCGGTCGCTAGTCCAAACCGGCTCCGGAACCTAAGCGGCGTCAACCGCGCGGCGCGAGGATGTCCTCCAACCGCGCGGGCGATCCGCTGGTCCGTTCGAGATGCGGATAACGAAGCCCATCGTGGTAGGCGATCCGCACGGTGCGAAACTGGTCATTGTCCTTGACCAACAGCTCGATCACCGATGGCGTTGTCGAAGCCGTCTTGATCGCGCCTTTCAGGAGGTCGGGGTCATAGGTCTCGCCGTTCACCGCCACGATCTGGGTCTGGGCGGCCAGTCCGGCCTTGAACGCCGGCCCGTCCCAGGCGACGTCGGAGATGACCCCGTCCTTGCCGATCGTCAGGCCCAGGGAAAACGACAGGTCGGTGGTCTTGCGCCGCGCCTCGGCGCTGGCCAGGTATTCGGACTGAACGTTGTTGTAGATTAGCCGATAACCGCCGCGGGCGAGACCATCGAGCGGCGCGCCCGGACCGTGACCTTCCAGACGGCTGTGCAGGAACGTCGCCCAGTCATACGGCTGCACCGCGTTGAGGGCCGCCACCACATCGTCGAAGGTATAGGTGTCGGTGACATAGCTGCCGTCGTTGACGCCAAAGAAGGCCCTGGCGAAATCATCCAGGGAGCGTTTGCCGCCCGATAGCTCGCGGATCAGGGTGTCGGCGTCCAGCCAGATCAGTTCGCCTTCCGAGTAATAGTCCTCGCTACGCTGCCAGCTCAGCCATGACAGAGGGCGGCGGGAGGCGATGATCGGATCGTTGGTGGTGTCTTCCAGCGGCCGCCATGAGCGGCCGACCCGGTGGTCATAGGTGGCGGCGGTGAGTGCGATGGCGTCCAGCGTCTGCTGGCGGGTCATCAGGCCCGAGCGGGCGGCCAGGACATAGCCCCAATATTGCGTCTGACCCTCGTAGACCCACAGCAGGGAATCGCGCATCGGCACGTTGAAGTTGGCCGTCCACAGGTCCGCCGGGCGGCGAAACTTGCCATTCCACGAGTGGGTGTATTCGTGGCTCAGCAGATCGCGGCCGGCGGCGGTCTTGTCCCAATCGGTGAAATATTTTGGAGAGGTGCCGTCTTCGCTCGATTGGTGGTGCTCCAGCCCGGCGCCGCCCATCTTGTCGCTGAGCGACAGCAGGAAGTCATAGTGNNCCGCCTGGATCCAGGTCGAACTGCCGCAAATAGCGACCCGCGATCAGGGGGGAATCCACCAAGGTGTTGAACGGCGTGGGCTTGAAGCGGGTCACCGGGCCGGCGCTTGACGCGGTCTCCAGCGCCGTGGCGAGGCGGAAGCCATCGGGGAGTTTGACGCTCGGCTCGAAGATGATCTGGCGGGCGAAGTAGCCGGCCGGATAGAGCGCCACGGCGTTCCATTCCACGTTGAGCATGTCCGGNNTTCACGTGGAAGGCGAACACATCCACCGGGTCGCGGCGCCAGGAGATCGGATGGCCATGGGCGCTGATGGTCAGGCCCGCCACCTTGTCGATCGGCCCGTTCGGCGCGTGATTGCCGGGCAACCACTTGGGATAGAGAAGGGTGACCGGTCCGGCCCCCGGCACGGGCAGGGTCTCGTGCACGCCAAAGACGCCGTGCGACAGGTCCGTGGCGTCCACCGCCAGGCCCACCACGCCGGGGTAGGGGATGTCGCGCGGCGGCGCGATGGCCGCGGCCTCGGGAGCCGGTTGGGGCTGGGGTTGAGCCGACGCCCCGGCGCCTGATCCCGCCATCGCGGCCAGGCTCGCCGCGGCCATCCACAAGATCAGCTTCACGGATAGTGCTCCTTTGGGTTGGCGCCTAATGGCGCGAGGCGAAGTAGGCGATCAGGTCCGTCCGTTCCTTGGCGTCGGGGACCCTGATGATCATCGCCGTTCCAGGGACCGCCTTGCCCGGATCGGTGAGGAAATTGTTCAATGTCGCCGCCGTCCAGGTGAGCCCCGACGCCGTGAGGGCCGGGGTGTAGGAGAAACTGGCGATCGACGCCGCCCGGCGGCCAAGCACATTGTCGAGATTCGGCCCCTGGCCCCCCGTCGGCCCCGCATGGCAAATGGCGCAACGGTCGTCGAAGATCGCCGCGCCGGCGACCGCGTCGCCCGGTGGCGACGTCTGGGCCAAGCCGGCCGAGGCGCCGGCCAGCACGACAATCGCCGCGGCGCTCAATGCGAAAAACGAAGGCCTCACTTGGCGTTCGCCCCCCGGGCGCCATAGGCCACGCGCCAGACCGTGTCGCCGCTGTCGTCGGCGAACAGCAAGGCGCCGTCGTGGGCCACCGCCACGCCGACCGGCCTGCCCCAGACGCTCTTGTCATCGGTGACGAAGCCGGTGACGAAGTCCTCGTAGTCTCCGGTGGGAACGCCGCCGCGGACCTTCAGCCGCACGATCTTGTAGCCGGTGCGCTTGGCGCGATTCCACGAGCCGTGCAGGCCGACAAAGGCGTCGCCGAAATAAGCGGCTGGAAAGGCCGCCCCCCCACTCCTGGCGGTGTAGAACGCGAGGCCGAGGGGCGCCGAGTGCGGCTGCAGAAGCACGTCGGGCACGGTCACCTTGGCCGCCAGATCAAGCCGCTGATTTTTCAGGCGGGGATCCTGGTGAGCGCCGATGTAGTACCATGGCCAGCCGTAGAATCCTCCGGCGCGCACGCGGGTCACATAGTCGGGCGGCAGATTATCGCCCAAGCTGTCGCGTTCATTGACAACGCACCACGGCTCGCCGGTGGTGGGATTGAACCTCAGGGACACGCAGTTGCGGATGCCGGCGGCGAAGACGCCGCGCGCCTCGCCCTCGGGGCTGAAGGCCAGCACGTCGGCGCGGTTGATTTCCTGGCCCCAGGCGGCGCCCGGAGCGTGGCCCGCCTGCCACGCGACGGCGTCCGAAGGCGTCTTGACGCCAACCTCTTCGGCCACATTCGACCCCGAGCCCACCGACACCAGCATGGTGCGCCCATCAGCCGAGAAATCGACGTCGCGGGTGGTGTGATAGCCGCTCGTGTCGGCGAGCTTGGCGACCACCGTCTGCGGCGCGCCGCGGGCCTTCAGATCCCCGGCCCGATAGGCGAAACGCACGACCGAATTGTTGTTGGCGACATAGACCCACTGGGGGTGCGGTCCGGCCGGGTAAAAAGCGATGCCGAAAGGTCCCTTGAGGGTCTCGGCGAATACGCTCGTCGTGGCCGGCGCCGAAGCGCCGTCGGCGGCGCGCAGGATGGTGATGCGCCCCGCGTCGGTCTCGGCCACGAAGACATCGCCGTTGGGGGCGACGCGAAGCTGCCTGGGGTGGTCCAGCTTGGCGAAGACGGCGACGGTAAAGCCGGGCAGGGTCTTGAGCGTCGCGCCCTTGGGCCTGGGCGTGACCGCTGCGGGGGAGGCCGAGGGCGGCGTGGCGAACGGCGCGGGCATGTCGGCGGCGACGATGTGGCGCACAACGCCCGGCGCGTCGGTCCGCCAATCGTCCAGCGCGGCCGCGCCGGTGCGGACCTGGCAGGCGACTCCGCAGGCCGCCAGGACGGCGACGGGGGCGAGCGCCCAAGCGGACTTGTAAGGCATGGTCTGCTCCTAAACAGTGGCGCCGCGGCGCTCGGCGATTTGGATCGCGCCGCGAGTTGTAAACCAGCGGCCAGAATCGCGCCACCGAACCTCCAGGAAAATGCGCCTTACCCTGATCAAGCCCGATCTTGAGCACCTTCCGAGCTTCGTCCGCGCTCTGCGGCGGGGCTGGTCGCCCGACAATGTGCGCGGCGATGCGGCCATGAGCGAAGCGCTGGAGGCGATCGAGCATGACGCGGCCGCCTTCGTCGAGGCCAATGATGATCGCGACGCGCGCGCCGGGCCGGTCACCCTGCCCGACGGAACCACCGCGCCGCGTCTGCCGGGCTTTCACCGCTGGCTGTGGGACGGGCGATTTTGCGGCGTCATCGGCTTTCGCTGGCAGCCCGGGACGCCGGCGCTACCGCCCCACGTCCTGGGTCACATCGGCTATGCCGTCGTGCCTTGGAAACGTGGACGGGGCTACGCCACCCGCGCCCTGGCTCTTCTGCTGCCGGAAGCCAGGCTGCAAAATCTGCCCTATGTCGAACTGACCACCGACCCGGAGAACCTGCCTTCCCAGAAAGTGATCCTGGCCAACGGCGGCCGCCTCGTGGCGCGCTTTAGAAAGCCCGCGGCGTATGGCGGCGCGGAGAGCCTACGCTTTAGGATCGATCTTTGAGGGTTGGCGCACGGCGGCGTAGACCCGCGTGACCCCAGGCGATCCGTCCGCAGCCAGGAGCCGAGTGGCGCCCAGCGCGCGGTCCCAAGTCAAGCACACCCGCTCGCAGAGGGCGCAACTACGGTGGTTGCGCACCTCTGGCAGAGCCTCGACGCGGCGCGCGCCCAGGGTCTCGAAAGCAAGATTGAGAATGGCGCGGACCCCTTCAGTGACCAGCCCCTGCCCGAGCGACGGCGTATGGCCCCACCATCCGATCTCGAACGTCCCCGCCGACCAATCGGGACGGTGCAGGCCGCTTGAACCGACTACCGCGCCGGTCTCGCGCAAGGTGAGCAGCAGGGGAAAATCTCGCCGCGCCATGAATGCCGCGCCGGCCGCTTCGCAGTAGGCCTGGGATATCTCGACGGACTGCTCGCCCATCGCCCAGCCCAGGGAGGCGGGCCACCGGCGCAGCTCCTCGATGGACTCAGTGATGGCGCGATGCAGGGCGGCGCCGTCGCCGGCTTCCGGGCGACGAATGATCAGGCGCGCTGTTTCAAGCCGGCCCGGGATGGTCGGCGGGGTTGGCGCCATCGGTCAGGCAAGATCCAGCCGCAGGACGCTTTGCAACAGGACGTTGGCGCCGTTGGCGCAATCTTCCCAGCGGGTCAGTTCCTTGGGCGAATGGCTGATCCCCCCAACGCTAGGGACGAAGATCATCCCCATGGGTGCGATGTGAGCCATCATCGCCGCGTCGTGGCCGGCGCCGCTGGGCAGGTGCAGGCTCTTCAGCCCCAGCGCCGCCGCCGCCGCCTCGATCTGGCGCTGAACGGCGGGCGTGGCCAGGGCCGGCGCGTCACGCTCGACTCGCGTCATGGCGATCCGCGTCCCTGTGGCCGCCGCGATGGCCTGGGCGCGCTTTTCGATGCGCGCGCCGATCAGCGCGATCTTGCCCGCGTCGAGGTCGCGCAGCTCGATGGTGTGCTTAACCAGGCCCGGCACGACATTGCGGGCATTGGGGAACACTTCCAGATGGCCCACCGTCCCGACCTGCCGGCCCGGTTCGCGCGTCACCTCCTCCTGCACCGCCTCGATCAGCCGGGCCGCCGCCAGCAGGGCGTTGCGGCGGTCGGGCATGGGGGTGGTGCCGGCGTGATTGGCGAAGCCGCGGATTTCGACCTCATATTCGTCGATGGCGACGATGCCATCGACCACCCCGATGGGGATGCCGGCCTTTTCCAACAGGTCGCTCTGCTCGATATGCAGTTCGAGATAGGCGGCGAGCGAGCCGGCCGGGCGGCGCGCCTGCGCGATACGCGCCGGGTCGCCGCCAATCTTGCGCAGGCCGTCCGCTCGGCGGATGCCGTTGAGGATAGGCTCCAGGGCTTCCGGGGCGAGGACACCGGCCGCAAAGCCGCTGCCCACGGTGCCGCCCTCCTCATTGGACCACAGGGCGACCTCCAGCGGGTGGCGCAGGGCGATGTTCGCCTCGTTCAGCGTCCGCAAGACCTCGATCGCCGCCAGCGACCCCAGGGCGCCGTCGAAGTTTCCCCCGCTCGGCACCGAGTCGATGTGGGAGCCGATCATGATCGCCTTGAGCGCCGGGTCGCCGCCCTGGCGGCTGCAGAAAATGTTCCCGGCCGTGTCGATGCGCGGCTCGCCGCCCGCCGCCCGCATCAAGCCCATGGCGAATGCCCGACCGGCCACATCGGCGTCGGAATAGGCGAAACGGCTGACCCCGTCGGCGAAGGCGCCCCCGGCGGGTCGGCCGATGACGCTCAGGCCTTCCAGGCCGCGCCGCAGCCGGCCGGCGTCGATGCGCAGAACGGCCAGGTCGGGGGAGGCGGCGACTGCGCCCGCCGCCGCCGCGGCGACGCCCGCCGCGGCAAGGGCCTTGAGAAGGGTTCGACGATCAGCGAGTTCGAACATGGTTCCTCCGTTCTCGTGGCGCCGGCGACCGCGCGACGCCAGCCGTGCAAGCAGCGAATCCCGGCAATGATTTCTGATCTTTGCTGGCGCCGCCGCACAGGATCGAACTGTGGACCTCAGCCTTACCAAGGATGCGCTCTACCACTGAGCTACGGCGGCGTTCCCAATCGTCGGGAAGGGCGGGTTGTTAGCGAAGCGACGGCCCGCTGGGAAGCGAATTCGGCCCTTGACGCCGGCGTGGGCGCCGCTACGGCCACGCCATGGACGAGACATCCAAGCCGGCCCCCGCGCCGCCGCCCGCCCCAGCCCGGACCCCGGCGATGGAGCGCGAAGCGCGGCTGGCCTCGGCGCTGCGGCTCAATCTTCGGCGCCGCAAGCTGGCCGCGAGAAAGCTCGAATAGTCGCCCTCTGGCCCTTGTTCTTCGCGCCGGATAAGAGCCTCATAACTCAACTCTGCTTAAGCACCCGACGAGGGCGCCGGCGAAGGGGCAATATGGACCGAATCGCCATCATCGGCGGCGCGCGGCTGGAGGGCGAGATCTCCATCAGCGGCGCCAAGAACTCGGCCATCAAGCTGATGGCCGCCAGCCTGCTCACCGATGAGCCGCTTCGCCTGACCAATATGCCCCGTCTGGCAGATACGCGGTTCTTGGGAACCCTGCTGCGCCGCCTGGGAACCGAGGTGGTCGAGGCCGACGGCCCGACGGGGGCGCAGACCACCCTTGTCACGCCCGAGATCGTCAGCGCCATCGCTCCCTATGAGCTGGTGCGGCAGATGCGCGCCTCGTTCAATGTCCTTGGGCCCCTGCTGGCGCGCGCCGGCCACGCCAAGGTGAGCCTGCCGGGCGGTTGCGCCATCGGCGCGCGGCCCGTGGACCTCCATTTGAAGGCCCTGGAGGCCCTGGGCGCCCACATCGATCTGCACGAAGGCTATGTCTACGCCCAGGCGCCGCGCGGGCTGAAAGGGGCGAGGATCGAGTTTCCGTTCAGCTCGGTGGGGGCGACCGAACACGCCCTGCTGGCCGCGGTGCTGGCGCGCGGCGAGACGGTGCTGACCGGCGCCGCCCTCGAGCCGGAAATCGCCGATCTCGCCGACTGCCTCAACGCCATGGGCGCCAAGGTCGAGGGGGCCGGCACGCCGGTGATCCGCATCGTTGGTGTCGAGCGGCTGCATGGCGCGACCCACGCCGTCACCCCCGATCGCATCGAAACAGGCACCTACGCCCTGGCCGCGGCCATGGCCGGCGGCGAGGTGCGGCTCACCAACACCCGGGCCGAGCTGGTGGAATCCCTGCTGGTCAAGATGGAGGAAGCCGGCGTCGAGGTGGAGCGGCGCAACGATGGCCTGACCATCCGGCGCAATTGCGCGCGCCTGAGCGCGGTGGAGATCGCCACCGATCCCTATCCCGGCTTCGCCACCGATCTGCAGGCGCAGTTCATGGCTTTGATGACGCT
>PMOM01000030.1:0-493 GCA_003161535.1 Caulobacteraceae bacterium
GGATCGTCGCTGTAGTAGGTTGGGCAGACGATCAGCCGGCTGGCGCGGGTGCGGTCTGAGATCCAGCCCAGGATTCTCGTCTGGGCCTGGGCCAGCCCTGGCAGATCGCCGCGCATGTCGTCGAACAGTATGGCCAGATATTGCACGCCGATGTCGTCGAGAGCCGCCAGCTTTCGGCCCAACGCCGCCTGGGCGGTGGCGTTGAAGTCGCGGTAGATTTCGAAGGGGCTCAGGCCGACGCCGAAGCGCACGCCGAGCTTGGCGCATCGCCTCGCCAGGCCTTCCAGTTCGAGGGCCATCTCGGCGGGGTGGTCCTCACGCCATCTTCGTCGCAGGTAGGGGTCCGCCTTGGGGGCATAGATGAAGAACCGATAGCCGTGATCGGCGAGGAAGGTGATGGTCTGGGCGCGATCCCGCCACGACCACGGCCGACCGTAATAGCCCTCGATCAGCCCCAGCTCGGCATCGCTCACGCGGCCACCGCCATCCAGCG
>PMOM01000030.1:526-4225 GCA_003161535.1 Caulobacteraceae bacterium
GTTGGAAAGCCAGTCACTCCGGCGCCGCGGGAAATTGCGTAGTCGCGCCAGGTTTCCTGTTTGAGGTCTTCACTCTCGAGCGCCGCGAGAAAAGTCCCGCGGTCCAGGCCAAGATCGGCGGCGATGTCAACCAGAACCGATGACGAAGTGACATCCCTGCCCTCGGCGTAAAACGCCTGGTGGGCCAAGCGAAGGAAGGCGAGACCCAGGGGCAGTCCCGAACGGCGAGCCAAGACCACGGCGCGGGCGGCCGGGTCAGTGTCGTAGACAAATCCCTCGGCGTCCAAGGCGCCGGTGACGAAAGCCTGGCCGCTCGCCTCATGGACGTGGCGCCAATGACCGGCAATTTCCTGGCGTGCCGCAAGCGTCATCGCCTCACGGGTCCCCGGCCGTAGACCGCCCATGATCAGGCGAATGGGTGCGCGTTCTCCCCATGCTTGGCCGATCGCCGCGACGACCGGAGAAAACCCCCAGCACCACGAGCACATGGGGTCGGCGAAATAGATCAAGTGCTGGCCGTCGATGGCGCGCCTCCCTAGCGACGGATGTTGCCCAAGAAGACCACACCCGCGCCGCCTCTGCCATAGCCTCGCCTTGTCCGCCCAAGGAGGCGCCGGGGCGGCTGAACCGAGGGGCCTACGGAGCTGTCGGCTGGCTGCCGACCGCGTTCAGCCAAGGTTCAGCCCTACCCCACTAAGTTCGGTTCAATCCTCGAAAGAGGCAGCCAATCGCCCCGGTGGGCGTTTGATCATGATGGGACGAAATGGAGGTTCCTATGAAAAAGATCGTAACTACCGGTCTGGCGGCGGTCGTCGCGGCCGGCTCGATGCTGGCGGCGGCCGCGCCCGCGGCGGCGCAGAACCATTGGAATCACGGCTACGGCGGCTATCGCTACGGACACCGTGACAATGATGCCGGAGCGATCATCGCCGGCGGCATCGCCGGTCTCGCGCTAGGCGCGGCCCTCAGCGGCCCGCACTACGCCTACGGCCCCGGCTACGCCTATGGTCCCTATGCCTACGGCTATGGGGCTTGTGTGGGACGCCGCACGGTGTGGGATCCCTATTACGGTCGCTACGTCGTCCGCTCGTTCCGCTACGCCTGCTAGGCTGAGCCTCGATCCAACGATAAAGAGCCCCGCGCCGGACAGGCGCGGGGCTTCTTCGTTCTCAACTCGCGACGGTCAGGCCAAGACCGATGTCGCCCGTGTGCCCGTCTCTACGGTCGCCGGCGCCTGAATGAGCTCGATGACATAGCCATCGGGATCCTTGGCCAGGGCGATCATGACGCCGCCCATGCCTTCCGCCGGCGCCGGTTCGCGGATGATCTGCAGACCGTCGGCCCGGATTCGCGACGTCAGGCCGACTGGGTCGGCGACGTAGAAGACCAGCTTGACCGGGTTGTCCTTGTAGTTGCGCCGCGAGCCATCGGTATAGTGCATCAGGACCACGGCGCCGCGGCCCTCGTGGGCGAGGAGGACTTCATCCATATCGTCCAGCTTGAAGGTCATGGTCTGCTTCATGCCCAGAACGCGACTGTAGAAATCGGTTGATCGGGTCAGATCGCTGACGCCGATGCCCACGGCGGTCAGATAGTCGGGCGAGCGCATTTTGGTGGTTTCCTAGCTGCAAGACGCCGCGCCGAGGGCCGGCGGAGGCAAAGTCTAGCCATCCCGCGGCGCCCGAGTCCATCGCCGAGGTTCGCGATCCTTTAGTGCAACGCCGCCTTGCCGATCTGAAGACCATCCGTTGTGGCGCTGACCTGGATCACCGACCCGTCGGCAAGCTCGCCTTCCAGCAACTTGCGCGCGATGGGGTCGATCAGCTCCTTCTGGATCACACGCCTCAAGGGTCGGGCGCCATAGACCGGGTCATAGCCGCGCTCGCCTAGCCAATGCAGCGCGCCGGGATCCAGAGCGATGGCCATGCGGCGGCCCTCAAGCAGCTTTTCAACCCGCTGGAGCTGGATTTTAACGATGGCGTCCATCTGTTCGCGCCCCAGGCGCTGGAAGAGGATGATCTCGTCGATGCGGTTCAAGAACTCCGGGCGGAAGTGCCGCCGCACCACGTCCATCACCTGCGGGCGCACGGCCTCGGTCTGATCGCCGTCGCCCTGGGCGGCTAGGAACTCCGAGCCCAGGTTCGAGGTCATGATGATCAGGGTGTTGCGGAAATCCACCGTGCGTCCCTGGCCATCGGTGAGCCTGCCGTCATCGAGCACCTGAAGCAGCACGTTGAAGACATCCGGGTGGGCCTTTTCCACCTCGTCGAACAGCACAACCTGATAGGGCCGCCGCCGCACGGCCTCGGTGAGGGCGCCGCCTTCGTCATAGCCGACATAGCCTGGAGGGGCGCCGATCATCCGGCTGACCGAGTGCTTTTCCATATACTCGCTCATGTCCAGGCGCGTGATCGCGGCCTCGTCGTCGAAGAGAAATTCGGCCAGAGCCTTGGTGAGTTCGGTCTTGCCCACGCCCGTCGGACCCAGGAACAAAAACGAACCGATTGGCCGGCCGGCGTCCTGCAGGCCAGCGCGGGCGCGTCGCACGGCGTCGGAAACGGCCCGCAAGGCTTCTTCCTGACCGACCACCCGGCCGCGCAAGGCGTCTTCCATGCGCAGTAGCTTGCCCTTCTCGCCTTCGAGCATCTTTTCCACCGGCACGCCGGTCCAGCGCGAGACCACCGCGGCGATCTGTTCGGCGTCGACAACTTCGGGCGTCAGGGCGTCGGCGTCGGCCGCCCGGTCCTCGTCCGCGAGGCGCTTTTCGAATCCGGGGATTTCGCCATAAGCGATTTCGGAGGCGCGCTGCAGATCGCCGCGGCGCTGGGCGGCCGCCAGTTCGGCGCGCAAGCGCTCCAGAGCTTCGCGGGCCTGGGCGGCCTGACCGACTTTTTCCTTTTCGGCGCGCCAGCGCCCGGTCATCTGGGCGGACTTCGCCTCGAGCTCTTGCAACTCCTCCTCAAGCTTCTGCAGACGCTGCTTGGAAGCCTTGTCAGTCTCGCGGTTGAGGGCGGCGCGCTCGATCTTGAGCTGGACGGCGCGCCGGTCGATCTCGTCGAGTTCCTCGGGTTTGGAATCCACCGCCATGCGCACGCGGCTGGCGGCCTCGTCGACCAGGTCGATGGCTTTGTCGGGGAGGAATCGGCCGGTGATGTAGCGATTGGAAAGCGTGGCGGCGGCGACAATGGCGGCGTCGGAAATCCGCACCCCATGGTGAGTCTCATATCTCTCTTTGAGGCCGCGCAGAATGGAGACGGTATCCTCGACCGTCGGCTCGCCGACGAACACCGGCTGGAACCTGCGCGCCAGGGCGCCGTCCTTTTCGACATTCTTGCGGTATTCATCCAGGGTGGTGGCGCCCACGCAATGCAGTTCGCCGCGCGCCAGCGCAGGTTTGAGGAGGTTGGAGGCATCCATCGCCCCTTCGCTCTTGCCGGCCCCCACCAGGGTATGCATCTCGTCAATGAAGAGGATGATCGATCCTTCGGCCGCCGTCACCTCGTTGAGCACCGCCTTCAGGCGTTCCTCGAACTCACCGCGGTATTTCGCGCCAGCGATCAAGGAGCCCATGTCCAGCGCGAGTAGCTTCTTGTCCTTGAGGCTTTCAGGCACGTCGCCGTTGACGATTCGCTGGGCCAGACCCTCGACGATGGCGGTCTTGCCGACTCCCGGTTCACCAATCAGCACCGGGTTGTTCTT